>NZ_JAVKEA010000234.1:0-74430 GCF_040221695.1 Coleofasciculus sp. E2-BRE-01
TAGTTGAAGGAGTTAACAATAAGCTGAAACTATTAAAACGGTGTGGATTTGGCTTCAGGAACTTTAATAATTTTACAATACGCGCTTTACTTCTGTGGCATTATCCTAACGGTTTAGCACACTAAGTACGGAAGACCCGTATTTTTCAGGCTTTAATCATGATCAAACCTTATCATTAAGAGAAAATAAAGCTGGAAATATTTATGTTTATTAATAGTTAAATAACTAATTAGTCAATCGGTTATTTTTCTCCGACTTATTCAGCAAGCCCTACTTAGCGACTGCCTCCTGAAGGGGAACAGACTGAGCCAAACATTGGCGTGATCGCAACTAAAGTAAAACTGAAGTTCCCTGTAGCCAAACACTCTCCCACTGCCTCACCGTAAGGCTTTCTGCTGGTTGTTGTATATAGGTAATAGGTAATCGGGAAGCACGGTGTATGGTGTAAGGACTTTCAGCGATTTTCCGGCGATAGCGGACTGCCCGCCGCGCCATTACCAATTTAATACTGGAAACTACTAATTTGCATTGGCGCGTGCGGGCAGTGGAAAATCGAGCGTAGCGGTCTGAAAGTCCTTTACTCAAGTATCAATAAATAATTTTTCACTCATGGAAGCTCTATATAAGCGTTATAGTAAAACTCTCTAGCGTCCTAACCGCCTTGGCGGTCGCTATACTAAAGGGATAAAGGCGGTTTCAAACGCGGATTTGGTATGAACATGAATTTTTTGGCAGGGAGAATTCAAAGCCTCTCTCCTTGCAGGAGAGAGGTTTGGAAAGAGGTTTTCCAGATCCCGTGAAAAGTAACGGTTAAAAGGGTTGAAAAATAATAGAAAAAGTAATCCCATTATCTTGTAGAGAACCGCCTTCATCCTCAACGCTATTCAGGGGAATTCCCCAATACAGTTGTGCGGACCACGAGGGATCACGTTGCCACAACAGTCCTAACCCAAGACTGGCTAAGGTGTTAGGATTAGTAACCTCATCTTCGTGATTCCAAACTGTGCCAATATCAAAAAACGGAGCAATTTGCACAATTCCAATTCCCTCCGGTTGGCTGATAATCGGGAAACGAACTTCCACAGAACCAACAATTCCATTGTCAGCCACGCGCTGATTTTGGCGATACCCTCGCACGGTATCAATTCCACCCATACTGAACTGTTCTAGCGGTAAGAGCGAATCATTCGATAATTGCGCCCCAGCGCGAGCAATAATGATACTATCAGCCCCTAAAGCCTGCACCCACTGAAACTGTCCCACCCAACTCATAAACCGCCCATCCGTACCCGTGTCATTGATGGTGGCGTCAAAGGCATCCAAGCCAAAACTAAACTGCGATCGCGCGGCTAAGACGCGATCAGTAGAACGGTTAAGCCAGTCTTGACTAAACCGCACCACAGTTACTTTCGATTCCCCATCTTCGGGTCCCAGGGAAAAGGAAAAGGGGATATCATCTAGGACAAAGGTTTGGCTTTGACGCAAATCCAGGGACAAGGATAAGGCAAAGTCACTCGTTGGCGTATGGACAATCGGTTGGCGAAACCCAACAGAAAAGGTTTCTGAGTTGGAGTTAATATCTAAGACCGAAAACGGATCTTCAACAATATCACTATCGCTACGGTTATAGCTGAGACTTAACGTACCATCCCTGGGATTGAGGGGAATTTCATAGCTCAGACTATACTGATCCACCCCTTCGGTTATGCCATAATCGGCACTGATGCGATCGCCTAATCCCAAGAGATTTCGATTCTCGACTCTCACGGTTCCCCCCAAGGAACCCACACTGGGAGAATCTCGATTCTCGACAATTACAGCACTTGTCCAAGGTTTTGCTTCTTCTATCTCTAGGGTTAACACACTGGTTCCCGCCATGGTTCCGGCTGATAACTCGGCTTGAATTTGATCGAGTACCGGATCAAGTTGCAGCAGTTGCAACGCTTCCTCCAAGCGACGAATATTCACCGGGGTTTGCGTCGCCAACTGAATCCGCGATCGCACGTAGTCATCCCGCAAACGCTCTAATCCTTGAATATCAATGCGTTCAATGCCCCCTTCAACCACCTGAATACTCACCACACCATCGGTAATATCCTGAGACGGAAGAAAAGCACCTGAGGTAGTGTAGCCATTGTCTGTATATAACTCAGTAATTGCGGTGCGAATTGCTAAGAGTTCTTCAAAGGAAGCATTTTGACCAATAAAGGGTGCAACAGCATCTTGCAATTCAGCCGGGGAAAAAACCGTACTCCCTAATACCTCAACTCGTTCAACCGTGACATTAACCTCCAAATCGGGTACTGGCGTCAGAAAGGGTTCTGGGGTGGGTGTGAGGGGGGGAAGTGATGGAGGCGTCTCTGGGGGCGTCGTCGGCAAAGAAGGCAGATTGGGACGAGTGGGTTCCAGGATACCCGGTGGAATCTCTGGAGTCGTTTGGCTCATCGATGGTAAACCCTGAGCGAAGGCGATACCACTCCAGCTCAAATACACCAAATTTAAAGCCCAAAGAAAGCATTTAAACATAAAACAGTAGCGCCCAGCTCATCAGTTGACAAGGATGCAGAGAAACCCCGGACTGTTGATCGCAAAAGGGAGAGGGTAAGCAGCAGAGAATAAACGGTTGATTCGAGTATCTCAGAGCCGTTAATCCTGTCCTAATTATTCTGACGATCGCTATCAAGCATTTAGTGAGCCAAAACCTCAATTGATCCCCCATAGCATTCATACTCGGTAATATTCTTTTATTTCTTGTTCTACTTTCAGCATCAGTGACCGGAAGAAATACAATATAGTAGCAGCTTAGGAGACGCTTTGTCCCCTGTTTTTATCCGTTGAGAAACCCAAAAACTCTCAAATTCAGATCACCCAGTTCCGATAAAAATTTTATAAAATAGAGTTAATTGTTATCATTGTTCCGAAAAATGTCCCACGGTTGGCAGTTTTGGCGTCGATTTATTGGATTATCTTTAGCCAGCCTTGTCTTTTGTATCAGCTTTCATCCCTGGTCCACTGGGCAAGCCGAACCCGCCACAGAAATTCAACAGCAGCAATTGCTCACACCGGCTTCTGAAAAACAGCTCGTGTCCAAGGGAATTGCATCCTATCAAATCGGAGAATTTTCCCAAGCCATTAACTTATGGGAACAAGCCTTACCTCAAATTACCGACGAAAATGATCGAGCAATTGTTCACAATAACCTGGCTTTAGCCTATCGGCAAACGGGGGAACTGGCTCAGGCGATCGCGCACTGGGAAAAGGCGATTCAAATTTACCAGGCTTCACCGGATGCCGAAAACCAGAAACGGATAGCTGGGCTATTAACCGAACAAGCCCAAGCTTACAATGATTTGGGACAACATCCGCGAGCGATTACTATCTTAGAGTCAGCCATTGAACTCGCCACTGAATACCAAGATTCCTTAGCAGAAGCTGCCGCTCAAGGTGCTTTAGGTAATGCCCACTGGAGTTTAGGCAACTATGATCAGGCGATTTCTGCCCACAAACAGAGCCTAAAAATTGCCCGCGCCTTGAATAATAACAGTTTTATCGCCACGGCTTTAAATAACGTGGGAAATGTTTATGTCAGCAGAGCCAGCCGATCCAGTTATCAGGCGGAGGTGGCTGAGTTAGAAGGAGATATTCAAGAGGCGACACGCTTAACCCAAGAGGCGCTTCAGGATTGGACGCAAGCCAGACTATTCTTTGAGCAAAGTCTGGAAACAGCTCAAGCTTTAGGCAGTTTGACCGAAATTAAAGCCTTAATGAATTTAAATCGCTGGGTGATTAGTCGTCATTCCGCTACTGTCGCTGACAATTCAGCCCAACCCTTGAGTGAGGGCGATCGGGCATTTCTTCAGAGCAATTGGCAACGAGTCAGAGAACTCCTCCCTGGAATACCTGATTCACGACAGAAAGCCTATACCCTGATTCACCTAGCCGAGAGTTTTCAACAGATCGAGTCAGAGGCTTCAATTCAGGAGTCGATCCAGCTTTTAACCCAAGCGTTAACAGTAGCCCAAAAAATTGGCGATGACAAAGCCCAATCCTTTGCCCTAGGGAGCTTAGGACAGGTGTATGAATCAGCCGGAGACTACAGCACGGCAATGAATTTAACCCGCCAAGCTGAATTTAGCGCCCAGCAAATTCAATCCTCTGATAGTTTATATCGCTGGCAATGGCAAGCGGGGCGGATGCTGAAAGCCAGAGGTAACATCGCCTCCGCCATTTCTGCTTATGAAGGGGCGATCGCGACGTTGCAAAATATTCGCGGCGATTTAGTCACCAATAAAGAATTACAACTAGATTTCCGGGAACAGGTTGAACCCATTTATCGAGAATTAATTGATTTGCTCCTCAATGCTTCCAGTAGCGATTTGAGCGAAGTCAACTCCCAGGAAACGGTTAACCCTGAGCGAAGTCGAAGGGTTTCACCTCTCAAAGAGGTAATTGATATCGTCGAACTGCTCAAACTGGCAGAATTGGAAAACTTTTTCGGCGATGAATGCGTGCAAGTCGCCAAAGACAAAGCGCAAAATGAGGAAGGGTTAGCGGATGCCAATGCTGCTGTCATCTATTCCATCATTTTGAACGATCGCACCGAAATGATCCTGCGATCGCCTGATGGTTCCCTGCAAAACTATCCTATCCCGATCAGCAAGGAAGAGATGGAAGTTGAGATCGAGCAGTTACGCTACTTTCTGGAACTACGCACCACAGAGCAGTATATCCCTCAAGCGCAGAAAATTTATAATCGGCTGATTCGCCCCATGGAAGCTGATTTAGCCGTCATGCAACCCAAGACGTTAGTCTTCATCAACGATGGCGTCTTACGTCAGATACCCATGAGTGCGCTGCATGATGGTCAAACGTTTTTGATTGAGAAATATCCCATTGCGATTACTCCCAGTCTGTCATTAACCACCAGCCAACCGTTAGATCACAATCAGTTAAGAGCGCTGAGCCTGGGTTTAACTGTTGCCAAACCTCCCTTTGCCCCCCTGACGAATGTAGAAGCTGAGTTAAATGTGGTTGAAGAAATCTTAGGCGGGACAGAGTTAATTGATCAGGAATTTACATTCTCGAACTTGCAAGCCAAACTACGACGCAACAATTTTCCCGTGGTTCACATGGCAACCCATGGAAAATTTGGTGTTGATTCCCAGAGTACCTTTATACTGGGTTATGATCAACAAATTAGTATTGAAGAACTCGACAATCTCTTACGGTCTCGCGGTCGTCGAGAAGCGGTGAAATTGCTCACCTTGAGTGCTTGCCAAACGGCGACAGGGAACAATCGTTCCGCTTTAGGAATTGCGGGTGTCGCTGTTCGAGCGGGTGTTGAGAGTGCGGTAGCGACGCTGTGGTATATCAATGATGAAGCAACTGTACCGCTGATTGCCGAATTTTATAGCCAACTGCGCCAACCGGATATTACCCGGGCAGAAGCGTTAAGACAGGCGCAGCTAAAGATGATTTCTAATGTCAACTATAATCATCCAGGGGTTTGGTCGCCGTTTATTCTGATTGGGAATTGGAGTTAGTTCAGCAGCCCCTAAAATAGGGAGCAGGGTTACATGGTGTATCCCTACTCCCGGTATTGCACTAATGTTCACGCTTTATCCGCTTTCTCTTCGACAGTCACGGTCTTTTGGCAATGTTAAGCCGTTCTTGCTGCGTCACTTGAGTCAAGCCAACTTGCTCCAGCAGAGCCAGGAAATCATCGTTGGTGGCTAGCTCATTAGAATTCGCGGTTTCAACTTTGGACATTGCGGCTAAGGCATCGTACCAAAGCCCAGCCTCAGCATAACTCCAAGCGCGATCGCGCCACACCTGTGTTGGCATATTATTCTTAGCCGGAGGAGTAGATAGCCGTTGTGGTTCTAAAGCGGTTGGTGTGGATACCCGCTCAATCCAGCTAATGAATACGGGATTAGCCGATGGATGCTTGGAATTACAAACCAGAGTGACTGACCATTTGTAGGTTCGTCCAGTTTGCAATTCGGGTCGGTCTTTCGGCACTTGCAACTGTATCATCCCGACTTTGGGAGAGTCTATCTGTTTCTCAAAGAGCGGTTCTGGAACTCCAGGTTCCACGAGAGCAAACCGCATCGGTACACCTTCAGGTACAGGCTGTGATAAGTACCAGAAAAAGGTAGGATGACCGGATGTGGTTTGTCCAGCATACTCTTCGGATGGGATCAACAATGTGACTAAATCGTTGGTTAACGATTGGCGACAGCCGCGTGAACCCGAGCCTATTGTCCGCCGTGGATTACTTGCCACGGGTGGTATATATTGTTTAGACGAACGATGGGTTGACGTTTTGTTTAACTCTGCGTTGGCAGGTAAATCGTTCCAAATCGAGGTCAGAATTTCTAAATTCTTCGATGACGAAAAAATCCGGAGTTCAGGTAGGTCTAAAAAGCCGAACATTTGCAGGGAAACAATTGAAGCTGTCCCGGCAATGATGGTTACTAATTTTTGCCGAGTGGTGTTCATGAGATTAAGTCCTTCGTTTCATAAGGGTCTTTTACAAAGGGTTGGGATGTGATGCACCTACTCCAGCTGTGGAAAAATTTTGCCTGAAGACTTTTGGACTCAATAGCGCTATTGGCTGACAAAATCTAAATCATTATACATGGCATTTTGAACAACTACAGCAAAATTTGATAAACGGCAGTTAACTGTTCGCGCCCTTTGAGTCTCACCTGACCGATTTGTTTTGTGGGGAATTGATTGTGTAGATGCTGGTATGTTTCTTCATTGATTAAAATCCGGCAAATTCCTCCATCGAGAGTTTTATCGTAACTTTCTAATCGAGCCGCTACATTTACGCTATCTCCTAGGGTGGTGTAGTCAAGCCGTTGAGCATTCCCCAAGCTACCTGTGACGACATCTCCGGTGGCAATTCCCACGCGCATTGCTGTTTGCGGATAGCCTTGACGTTGCCATTCTTGATTCAGGGTTTGCAGTTTTTGTGCCATGGCTAACGCACAGTTTACTGCCGCGATCGCATCCTGGTCAATTTCCTCGGATGTCGTGCGTTTAATCGGTACACCAAACACAGCCATAACTGCATCTCCGATAAACTTATCCACAACACCGCCCTGATCTAGCACCGTTCCCGCCATGGCATCCATATATTGATTCAGCCAAGCCATCAGCACTTCTGAACCCATATTTTCTGCTACTGTACTAAACCCTTTCAGGTCTGAGAACAGAACCGTGGCAGTCATCTTCTGACCACGTAGACGTCCTTCTTTGAGAAGTTGTTCGCGATCGCGCCAAATTGCTTCGGCGATTTGCTTGGTGACATGGCGACCGAATAAATTCATAACGATGTGTCGCTCTTCACGCTCGAAGTTGCCGATGTACCCTGTCGTTGCTGTAGCGGCACCCAATAACGCCAAAGCTGGGGGAATCACAGGAATCCACCAACTGCTGATGATAAAGACTAAGTAGCTGCTCCCGACCAGACCGACAAGTGCGAACAAAAGGCTGATTACTGTCCAACGAGGGAGTAATTTAGCTAAACCTCCTGCATCTCGCAACACCCAACACAGGGTTGCACCCGTCAAAGACCAGAGAAAAATCCAGATCCCTTCGATTGGTTCCGACCAAGTTTTCAGTCCAGAACGCCCTTCTAGGGCTGAACTCAGCAATTGACTAATCATGTTAGCCTGAACTTCTATCCCAGGTGTGCGCTCTTGGGTGGCAATTTTATCACCACTATAGGGGGTGTAGAAGAAATCATTCAGGCTAGTTGCCGTTGCCCCAATTAAAACGAGGCGATCGCGCATTAAGTCTGGTGGTATCCGGTCTTCGAGTACCTCTGTCAATGACACCCTGGGAAAGGTACGAGCCGGACCCTTATAGTTTAACAAAATCTGGTATCCCCCGTCATCAGCACTCACATAACCACCATCGTTGGCTGAAAAAGGTTGAAACGTCCCCTTTCCTAAATGAATCATTAGGGGATTTGTTTGGGAGGGTTGAGATATGATGTCTTGCTCTGCTAAATACATCAATGCCAATCTCATACTAAAAGAGAAGCTGACTTGATCGTTGTCTAGCATATAAAGCAATGATCGACGCAGTTTACCATCCGCATCAATCACCACGTTATTAAACCCAACTTGTTCGCGTTGATCTAGCACGGGTGGAGGAGCTACACTAGCGCTAGGATCTTGCTGATTAATTTTTTCTATCCCGATTAAATTGGGAGTCGTTTCAAAAACATTGACTAATTCGTCATGACCGGGCAAAACCGGTAAATCTCTATACAGGTCAAGACCAATCACTCTCGGGTTTTGCGCTTTAATTTTTTTGAGGAGTTCAGCTAGCACATTATCCGGAATGGGCCACTGTCCGACCTTTTTTAGATCCGCCTCACTAATTCCCACAATCAGAATTCGTTCATCCACAGGTTCTTGAGGACGCCAACGAAAATATTGGTCAAGAGCTGCCCATTCCCAAGTCTGTAAAAAGCCGAGAAGTCGCAATAGAATAACGAGTCCAGCCACACCAGGAGCAACCGTCCAGACGCCTCGCCCTGCCCAAATTTTTTGTTTAAGGTCTTTCCACATCTTATTTTTTAGCGCTCCTTGATGGTTAGAAAGCTAGATCTCTCTCCTTAACCTTATTCAAGGGCGAAGTAATTAGAACCGAAAAATTAGGTTTGAAGGAATAAATTATTACAAAAACTTTAAATTTGCGCTCTCTGGAATACCATTTTTGGAAAATTATCCCTGATCAAGGCGCATCGCTATCATTGGTGTCAACTGACGCTGAAAGCAAAGGGTGTAGGGGCAGGTTTTACCGATAACATTTTTTCACAAACCGATAACTTGACTAAACCCGCCCCGACTCCGGGAGCCTGTCAGTTTTGCCCATAAGTTCCAGTCGGTTGGGTAAAACGATCGCGCAGCCTATTCCTCTTGTGATGCAGCCTGATAGCAGATTAAATCATCAGCATTCGCGATCGCCACCAGTTCAGGAGCCGTACCCACGACGACACGTCCATCAGACGTTACTATCATACCTTGAGCTTCTTGAATTGAGTCGCCGGGTTTCCAGAAACTGGGGGTTGAGGATTGAGAATTGACGGTTGGTGCAGTAGCTTGTTGTCCAGCATCGCCAGTAATTCCCTGAACCTGAGTAACGGAATAGCGACCCTGTAACGGCTCATAGGGGTTATTCGGTAAACCACCCGTACCTGTAACGATAAAGCTACCTTGCTCCTTATTGCGATGGGTAAGGCAACTATCGGCAATCACTTGTTCCGGCGGCAGAAAATTGGTCGATAGTGGCGAGAGGGAATCTTGATTCAAATTTAGCGAGGATATAAATAAATTACCCGTATCACCGCTACCTAATGCGTCAACTGAGATATCAACCCGATCATTACTCCGAAATGGCTCGAACGAACCTGGGTTGCGACCTACGGCTGTCCCTTGACCACTGGAGAAAAAGTCTGCCAGAAATACGGGAGAGATAATGGTGATATTGCCGCCCCTGCCATCAACAGCATTTGCCAGAATATCACTATCTTCTAGGGCGATAAAAACATCGGAGTCAATCGTGATATTGCCGCCGCCGCCAACACTCTCAAAAACGCTGCTACTAATCAAGCTACCGTCGCGTAGGCGAATATCTTCAGCCGTGATGTCGATGTTACCTCCTCCTGCTTGATCTGAGGTCGCCCTAATCTCGCCTCCGTCTCGGAGTCTCAAGTTGTTGGTTGTGATCGCTAAATTTCCTGCATCACCCGTTCCTTCACTGGAAACTTCCAAGGTACTGGGAATAACCAGAGCGTCTTTATCAATAACTGTGCCAATTACTTCCACAGAATCCGAAGCATTTACCGTTAAAATCCCCCCCCGACCTTGACCAGAAGTTGCGGCTGATACTTTTCCTCCATCCTGAATAATCAGCCGAGCTGTATTAATTTGCAAATTTCCAGCATTTCCATTGGTTAGAGTGCCAACAGTTAATTCACTCGATCCAATGGATGGGGATCTACCACTGACTTGTACTAACTCTGATGCATTTATTGTCAAGTTTCCACTCCGACCGTTAACAGAGCTAGGATCTTGCATGGGAAAGACAAAAGAACCAGTGGATATTCCCGCCCCATCTCGGATTATTAATCGCTTAGTAGTAATATCCAAGTCTCCTGCATTGCCATTACCCACTGTCAAAGTGTTTAAGTTACTCGAAAAGCCATCATCTGAAGTCCCTATAATTTCTACTGACTCCGAAGCTGTAACCGCCACAGTACCTGCTGATACAGAACCGAAAGTATTAGATGAAATCGTCGAACCATCAGTGAGTCTTACGATTTCACCTTGCACATTAATATCACCACTACCGATATCACCACTACCCAATAAAGGACTGAGATCTGTCACATCAATGGTAGCTAGCCGGGATAGATAAATATTTTGAAAATCTTGTATTTCTTCATAGCTGAAAGCTAAACCTTGGCTGGTGAATCGCAGTTTAACCAGACTTGGACTAGCAACACTACCTATCTCAATCCGACCTCCAGGTGCAGTTAAATTGCCACCCTCTAAAAGGACATCACCACCTAAAATGGCTAAGGTTTGACCTGTTGATACTTGTAGACCAACAGGTCTTCTGCTCGCGTTAATAGCTCCCTCTGGACTAGCTTGAGAGCGATTTACAATCTGCCCAATAGTGTCTCCAAATTGTAGTCCTACCGGAACACTGACAGTCAGTATAGGTGAAGCTGATAAGTTAGTCGCACTGAACTCTGTACTATCGGCAAATTTTATACTATTGGCTGTAGTGGCAACAAAAGAACCACCTAAATCTAGTGAAGCATTATAACCAAATACAATGCCGTTAGGATTGAGGAGAAATAGATTTGCAGTCCCTTTGGCTTGAAGTAAGCCATCAATCTTTGAGATTGATTGATCGGTTACACGGCTGATGATATTCTGAACATCTAAATTGTTGTCAAACAAAGCTGACCCATTCGATGGCACAGAAAATTCACTAAAGCTATGAAAAAGATTACCTCCGATTTGACTCCCCCCAGTAATCGTGAATTTCAAATTATCGGAAGTATTAACTGTAGTGGGTAACGTCTCATCCGGGATAATTTGCCCTTGAACCGAGCTGACTGGAATTATACAGTAAAATAAAATTACCGACAAAAGCCAGTCTAAGTAACTGCGTTGTATCATACCAAGACCTCATGGTTCATAATAGAAGTCTAGCAAATCACACTCCTAAATTTTAGGCTACCATTAGGTTTGAATCGTAACAGACGCTTTCTTTCTTAAAATTTTATAAGACTATACACCCCTAAGGCAAAACCATAAAACAGGATAGCAAGCATTTGTTGTGGTCGCATCCTCTATCTGCTGTTGAGGACTCACAGGCTGGTCTTGCCTAACTCTATTCTCCATGCTGTCATTAGCGGAAACAGGAGCTACTCCAACTTGAGTAGAAAATGTTAGACTGAGAGCGATCGCGGTAGATGCAACGAGTTTCATTTTTCTTTTCTCCGAGTAGATGTACGAACCTGTGAACTTGGTGCTGATTCACCTAGCCCTAAAATTTTGAGAGATAAATTGCTCTTATCAGAGACTTTTTATTCAGTTGTTGGAGTTACCCTATCAGTGGCGCACCCGATTAGTAGAAGTTTGAGAGAAATCTTTTTCTGCCACTGCTCTATAATTAAACTATAGCAAGAGAAAAGACAGAATCTGTGATCTTTATCAAAGCTTCATTGAGAGTTCATACACCCTTAATAAGCGTATCTTATGGCTTAAGTTTTCTTTACATAAGTTCTGGAGTAAGGAGTACACCGAAGTTACGGCGTTAGATGCAATTAAACGTAATACCCAAAACTCTAGACTATAGGCTATGACTGTAGTCGAACCGAAATACATTTGAAATACATCCTGGGTTTAGTGGTGTTTGATTTACGGTTATCCGTTGAATCAGATTAAATTATTCGTCGAGCCGGATGGGACTTCTCTTTTCCGTGCAAGTGAGATATATCGATTCTTCGCTGGAGGGTTGCAACCGTGAAATCCTTATGGTACATGGGTTGCTTTTTATTCTTTTGTCAGAGTTTTTTAACAAAGTAAGTTTATGTTAAGAGTTGTAATGTAAGATTTGCTTATATTTGCTTATATTAAGGATTATGACGCAATAATTCGTAACTTTAAACTTACTATAGAATTACTGACATGGTTTCGCTTCACATCTCCCACCATACTGAGTTACAAGTAAGTAATTTTACTCAGCCTCCTGAAGATAGAACTCTTTCCCTCGCAGGTTGTTCCAGACATACCCCTTACATCTGTATAGCGGGAAAATCCCATGAATCTTGCCTTTAAGTTTATTTTGGGCGGAAAGATACTTAACTCCATTGCCTTGATTGAGCAACACGCTTACCTTGAACTCACATCCACCCGCATTAAAGATCTCAATCGTGAAAATTCGGTGAAAGGGAAGTCAACTCAGTCTCATCTGATCAAGTGGGCAGCCATCTCAAGAGACTATTTTCCCAATGAGCCTTGAACCATAAATCGCTACAATCCAACTCTAGTAAGCATTTCAGTTACAGCAGGTCGCGCTGGTCTATTTACAAATCAAAAGGCTGAATAACTGCTAAAAGCCCTATATAATCAGTATTTCTCCCCCCTATTGCCTATGACACACCGAGCGTGTTACCGAGCGAAGTCGAGGTAAGCGTTCGACTGAACTTCGACAGGCTCAGTTGCCGCGCTCACGCCGAAGTCCGAGGTGTTGCCTATTGCCTATTGCCCAGCGCGAAGCGCCGTGTCTGGAAAATCGCTGAAAAGTCCATCAATTCCTAGCCGATAGAATTGCTGATACTCCAATTCAGGATTACCTTGATAGTCGGGGGCGAGAAAAACCTCTTCATTGCGGAATGTCCAACCATGAACCTGCAAACCCTGAGCATGAGCGTCATCGAGTAACGAGGTGGGGGGTAATAAGTAACCATCCGCCCCCGTGGGTACAATTAAACGTTTGTTAACTCCGATCGCATCTGCATAATCAGCAATTTCCCTTAACCCCTGAGGCGTTACCAGATCTCGATACGTCCGATTGCTATTGTCATGGTGTTGAGGATGAGCAATAAAATCGTAGGGTTGACCGATGTCATTCACTAACTGTACCAAGGATACATCGGTGATTTGCTTGAGCGCTTTCAAGTTCGCCGTTTCAAAGGATTGGATGAACACAGGGGAAGTGCGATCGCCCAATCCGTACTGGTTGAGGATATTTACCAACGGTTCTTCTAACGAGAGTCCGATCGCGTTAAAGTAGGTGGGATGCTTGGTTTCTGGATAAATGCCAATCATGCGTCCAGTTGCTGCACTTTGACGTTGAACTAGCTCAATAATATCTACCAGAGTAGGGATATCAAACAACCCATCGAATTCTGGCGAACGCAGGTGAGGTAATCGTTCTTTGACTCGTAGGGTTTTTAGTTCTGCCAGAGTAAAGTCCTCAGCAAACCAACCCGTGACAGTTTGCCCATCAATCATTTTAGTGGTTTGGCGATCGCGAAATTCTGGACGAGTCGCCACATCGGTAGTACCCGAAATTTCATTCTCGTGACGCGCCACCAATACCCCATCCTGTGTCATCACCAAATCGGGTTCAATATAATCCGCCCCCATCTGTATCGCTAACTCATAAGCCGCGAGGGTATGTTCGGGACGATAGCCACTTGCGCCTCGGTGAGCAATCACCAAAGGACGGGATTTTTGGTCACGCGATCGCATCCTTATATATATGCCCCTCTTTTTATTGTCTTCTCCCCAGACGCACCATGGCGCATTTGGAACATCCATCCCCTGCTCCCACAGAAGGGCGGGTTTAGTTCATTTAGAGGTTGTCTCCAAAATGCTATCGGTAAAACCCGCCCCTACAACCCGGCTCCTGGAGCGATCTCAACCGAAAACTTTTCGAGCGACTGAACTGAGCTTACCACGGTAATACTTCCCCCTTCGCGTGCCAAAACGTACCAGAATTTTCCAAGTTGAGCTGATCAATGCGGGCTAAAAGTCCCTGAACGGCTTCCTGGGTAGGAATACCATTATGACCTGTCATATCTGTACTCACCATACCCGGATGGAGAATAGCCACGGCAATTTGACGGGGTTTTAAATCAATTGATAGAGACTTACCCGCCATGGAAACGGCGACTTTAGACATGCGGTAGCCATAAGAATTACCAGAAGTGTTGTCTTCAATAGAACCCATGCGGCTAGTCATAATTGCAACCTTAGTACCCGTACCCAAATTGGGGAGTAACGCTTGGGTGACACGCAACGCGCCCAACGCATTGACCTCAAACTGCTGCCGAATGGCATCAAAGTCAAGCTGGGGGAGGGTATTTTTCCGCAAAATTCCGGCATTGTTAATCAATACATCGAGAGGAGTATTCTTTAAACGAGATGCTAAGTCAGCAACAGAGTCATCTGAGGTGATATCAATCCCCGTCTCCACCCGGATGCCCAAGCTGTCGAGGGCTTCAGACGTTTTTCGACAAACTGCGATCGCGGTTTCTCCTCGTTCGGTTAGCTGTCGGCAATACTCTAAGCCGATACCTCGGTTTGCGCCTGTTACTAAATAAGTTGCCATATTTATCTGTAAATTTAATCCCTACGCTATTGTGCCAGATTGAAAACAATACTGATAGCGCTTCCACCTTAGACAGGCTAACGCCAACGGTAAAACCCGCCCCTACACCCCCGCGCTAAAATCGCCGCCTGTATTCAATAATCGCCCGACTATCCCCAGAAAAATCAGTTCCCCCTCGCAATAAAACATTATCATTCAGCCGATAACGCAGATTGTATTGGAACGGTTCCCCAGTGGTTAACTCCTTCAACACCGACACCGAGAAATTTTGCGTGATATCAACCCCCGCCTCAGCCGCAAATCCCAAACTCGAAGCCCGTTCTTCATCATCAGGAATAATCGTCGGAAATAGGCGAAACTCACTCAACGGTAACGCATCCGCAATAAAATTACCCACCGGTCCCAACACCGCTGAACCCGCCAGATTCGCCAACCCCAACGTACTATCCCCTCGCCCTAAGGTATCCACAAATCCCCCACCCAACATCGCCACAATTTCCGCTTCGCTGCGTGCCGGTGTACTCGTCAATTCCAACCGATCCTCCAGTTGAGACGCTGGTCCTTCCACCTGGGCGACAACCCGAACCGTTTGCACTGCGCCCAACTCAAAATCAGGCACATCAGCAATTTCGGCGGACTCAGCGTCTGTAGGTAGTCGCCGTTGGGTGGCTTCGGCAACTGATGTGACTAAACGCACATCTAAATAAGGATCAAGTCCTTGACCGGAAATAAATTCCGCTGTATTTTCATACCCCCGCGCCAACCGGAATTGAGTGGTAAATAAATTCACCTGACCCCGGGTTAACCGAATCACCCCATTGGGTCTCAAATCTTCTAAGGTTCCATTCACTATTAGAGTCCCTTCGGCAAGGAAATTCAAAATCGGTGCCTTTCTAATTTGAATATCTTCCACCAGGGTAATTTTTAAGTCATTAAACTCGAAAACAATACCCTCCTCCGTATTACCCCCAGTTCCTACAGCAGTTCCCGCACCGCCATCTTGCTCAGGTAGTGGTACAGTACCATCAACTAAGTTAATTTCACCACCAATCGTGGGATTCAATGCTGTCCCAGTCAACACCACCTGACTTTGTTGAATCTGACCTCGATATAGGGCTTTCAGGTTAATTGCCAGTTGCCCAATATTCACAGTTAGTGGATTTGGCTGAGGAATGGGCTGAGAGATGGGCAGGGTTCCGGCTGCCGTAATTTGACCGCCACCATAGTTCGCCGTCAAGCTATTCACATCAACCCGGTCAAAGTTGAACTCAATTTCCCCCGTCACATCAGTCAGCGGTTCAGGTAGGGTTTGTGAGGCAATCGTCGCCCCTTCTACGATCGCAGTTCCCTGTGCCCTCACTCCTCTGGGACGACCTTCTTCTTGATCAAAGCTGCCTTGAATATCCAAATTCACGCTTCCGCTTCCCCCCCTCCAGACAACTTGCTGGCGGGTAAGGATATTTAATAAAGCCAACCCCTCGTCTTCCACATTCACACTCAGGCGGAGTTCCTCACTCTCTGGGGCGATCGCGTCTGGAACAGGTAACTGGTAAGGGATACTCCCCTGAACCACCAATTGAGGTTCACCCTCGTCTGTGGGTATACTTTCGGCTAAGAACCGCAATCGGGCATCACTGTAACTGAAACTCCCCTGCAAGGTTTCAATCGCTTCTTGATTCAGCGTCGCATCGGTTACCGTCACTGATCCTCTGGCTTGGGGATTCGCTAAACTCCCCGAAAGCGTGGCTGTGGCGTCCAGATTGCCAGTAACAAAGCCGATCGCAGGTGGTAAATCCACCACGTCTCGGATTAGGGCGATGGGGAAGTTTTCTAGGCGTAACTGACCCGATTGGGTTTCACCACCAATCGTCCCGGAAAATGTAGCAAAACTCTCTCCCGATCGCAAGGTAACCGGAAGTAGCGTCAGTACCCCCTCTTGGAAGCTGCCTTGAAGCGTTGCCTGGTTAACCTGATAATCACCCCATTCCCAGTCTTGTCCCTCGATGTCAAATTTGGCATTAATTCCCGATGCCAACGAGCCACTAATTCGTACCGTACCACTAAAGATGCCATCTAACTCCTCTAAATCAGGCAGAATCTCTGCTTCTTCCTCCGCCTGTTGCTGCTGTCGCAGCAGGGTTTCAATTTCCGAGAGACGGCGCAGTTGGGTGTGTAATTTGGCTTGGGGCATTCCCACTTGGGCAATATCCAAGGGTGCGGTGGGGGTGGTGGGTGGTGTTGTGGTCAAGTTGATTAACTGTAGGCCCCCCACCAGGGTTTCTAGTTGCCCCTGTTCAATATTCAGCGTCCCTTGAAACTGAGGACCCGTGGGTGTTTGTTGAATTCGACCCGATAGGCTATACAGATTTTCCCCTGGTGTCGCTTCCCCTGGCAAACGACTGCCAAAAATTGGACCGGTTAATTCCACTTGGTCTAACGCCACGTCAAAGGTATTCAAATTAATTGCGACTTCCCCAGAAATATCACCCACCAAGGGTTGAGTCTGCAGGGCGGCAGGCACCGGGGCGATATCTTTAATCAAGGCGATGGGAATATTTTCTGTATTCACCCGTAGCACATTACCCTGGCGTGTCCCCGTTGCGATCGCATCCCCGCGACGAATGTTAAAGGAAACAGGAAGATAATCCGATCCCAGGGCTACTTCAATCTGATCGGTCTCACCTTGTAGATCGAGTTCCACACCCTCTCCGGGTATCACCCTCACTGGACCAGCGAGTTCCTCTTCAAATGTCAAACCACTGACGGCAAAGTCTTCCAGTTCCAAATTCCCCTGAACACGAGGATTCGTCACTGTCCCGGCAATTGTACCCGTAAAATCTGCCAATCCCGCCACATCCACATCCGCTGCGGCTGGGGGTAAATACGCCGAGAGTTCGGTTAACTCTAAGTTATTTGCTGCCACATCCAGGTTAAAATTCCCCACCGCCCCAATTCCCTGATCCAACTGGGCAGGATTCACCCCAATAAACCCACTAGCAGAGAGTCCCTCGGCGGTTAACTGTTGCAGGTCTATCCCTTGACCTGTCCAGCGAAATGTGGTATCGACAGGACGGTCGATCAGGGCAAATCCTTGACTAAATCGCAGTTGACCCGCCGCCGTTAGCGATCGCGCGATCGCTTCCGGGGTTAATGTCTCTAAACTGGTGGAGACATCCACATTGCCGCTTAAGGTTCCTGTCAACTGTTCCCCAAACCGTGCTAATTCTATCCCGTCCGGGTTTAACTGGGCTTGTAGCGTTCCATTATTTAACTGTACCCCCGTCGCCCTCACCGTACCTCCCGCCACGGCTAATCTGCCCTGACCTTGGGCTTGAATCTGATCCAGTGCCACCTTCTCAAGAGACCCCGACAGGTCAAAATTCCCGGCAAACACCCCAGCAAATTGGGGCGGTAATTCCGGCGCTAACCTCGCCAACTCCAGCCCCGCTGCTTGCACATCTGCCTGCCAACGTCCGGCGGCGAGATTAATCTCCCTTGCCCGGATCACACCTCCTGCCAAATTAACCAGGGCATTCCCATCCCCCCGAATCGTTTCCAGCGCTAACTGATCCAGACTCCCAGACAGATTCATGATTCCGGTTAAATTCCCTGACAATTGTGACGGTAGCTGAGGCACAACCCCCGCCAATCCCACCCGATTCGCCGCCACTGTAGCTTGCCAACGACCAGCATTTACATCTAAATTCGACACCTGAACGGTTCCCCCACCCACATTCAGTTGTCCCTCACCGGCTACATTAATCGCTGATGGGGAAAACTCATCCAAGGAACCCGACGCCACAAACGTACCACTAAAAGGCGACTCCAATTGAGGCGGTAATTGAGGCACAAATTCTGCCAACTGAATCCGATTCGCGTCTATCCGGGCTTGCCAACGCCCCTTGTCCAGAGTCACCTCCTCCAGATTAATCCGTCCCCCAGCCGCCGTCAGCGTCACTTGACCGATTCCACTAATCCCAGAAATCGAGGGATCTGCCAGAGAACCAGACAGGGCAAACGTGGCGTTGATCGGTTCTTGTAGGGCGTCCGGAATTTGCGGGGCTAACTCTCCCAACTGCACCCCATTGGCATCAACATTAGCCCGCCAGCGCCCTTGGGACAGTTGGATATTCTCGACGCCAATCGTTCCCCCTGCCAGATTTAGGCGTCCCCTACCCTGGGCGCGAATCTGGGATAAGGCAAACTGATCCAAAGGGGTTGATAGGGTAAACTGACCCGCTACCGTCCCCTGAAATTGCGATGGCACATCAGCCAGTTGAGACAGTTCCACCCCTTGGGCTTGGACTAAGGCGGTGAGACGATTATCCAGAACTTGCAAATTCGTCGCTGTTACTGTACCCCCAGCCGCTTGCACCGTCGCCCTTCCTGTGGCGCGGATGTTTTGCGGATTATCCAAGGGACCGAAAATTCTGGCGGTTCCGGATAGATTACCGACGGGAATGGGTAGGGTGGTGTTGTAGGTTTTTGCCAGTGCAGTGGTTGGCAGGTTATTGGCTTGCAGGGTAAATTGTAACCCTCCCTTTTCCCCTAGTTCAATGACACCTTCTCCAGTAATTTTGCCGCCGATGGCGGGTTGGGCTTGCAGGTTGCGAACGGCGAGGCGGGTGGGATCTTGCGGTTGGGCGGGTGTGGTGAGGGTAAAATCGGTACTGATCGTGCTGAAGGTGACGCGATCAATCTGAGTCGGTTTCGTGGTGACGGCTTCTCCCTTAACCACAGGTTGAGTCAACGAACCTGTGACTAGCAGGGCGGCTTTGACTTCTCCGGACAGGGGAACGGGCGTGTCTTCCAGATTAAAGGTTTGCAAAACAGGCTTAATCTGTATCGCTTGGGTTTGGGCGGTGAGATTAAATCCTGTCTCTAGATCCACACTACCATTGGCAGTGGCGGGAATTTGCCCGAATTGGGTGGTGACATCTTCTAAGCGAATGGTTGTTTCTTTGAAGCGTAGTCGTCCATTGGTATTGGCAAAGGCTTGGGGAAGTTGGGGAACTTGGGCGGTTACGTTGTTGAGGGTGGCGTTTCCCAGAAACTGGAGGGGTTGATCGGGTTTAACCGTGATTTCTAAGTCCCCGCCGACGTTACCTGCTTTTACGTCTAGGGGGAGGGGAATTAGGCGATTTAAGGTACTGGCATTGACATTCTGCCCATTAACCTGTAAATGAGTGGTGCTAGTCGGGAAAAGCTGTTCCCCTTTCAGGTTAAAGGTTCCGCCACTAGCGATTTCACCTTGGACATCGAAGCGAATAATCTCATTATCCTGTAAGAATTGACTACTTCCTTGGGGAATTGCGATCGCGACGGGGGATTGCTGTTTGCCTTCCGTGGATCGAGGCACAAGCTGTACATCAGCATTCCGTACCCCTAACTGTTGCAAATCTACCTCAATTGGACCCGGTTCTCCTTGCTCTTTAAGTTCCAAGGGCATCCATGATCCATCGACGGCTTGTTCGATATAGACATCAGGTTCAATTAGGGTAACCTTTAATTCTAACCGACGGTCGAATATCAGGGGAAGTAAATCATACTGAACTTCCACCGCTTCAATGGAGGCGCGATCGGGTTCAGTATCCGTAGGGGGTAAGGCGGCGCTATCAAACCGCAACCCATTCAGAGAAAAGCGTTCAACCTCGCCAATTTCCACGGGGCGTTGCAGGAGTTGGGTGAGGTTTCTCGCCACCAAGGGTGCCAACATCTGTTGGATAAAATACCACGCAAAACCCATCCCCCCAGCGATTCCCACCAGCAGGATGATACTGATCCCAATTAACCAACGCCGACGCCGCGAGCGCCTGGGAGGTGGAGATTCCGGTTGCGGATTGGAATTGGATTCCGGTTCATTACTGGGAGGGGGTACATTGGTCATAGTCCTTAATTCACGCCGGGAAAGAGAAGGGGGTTAGGTTGCTGGGTGAGTGCGATCGCTAGCTAATGTTCAGTCAGGGAAGGCTTAGTTTTTTACTATAGACGGATACTAGAATACGCCAATTCCCCCCATAGGGGTAGATGACTCAGTTCGTTTGGTCAAGGAAAGCTGGCGAAGCTGGGAAAGCTGGGAAAGCTGGGAAAGCTGGGGAACACCTCGACTTCGCTCGGTGTGTCAGATGGGGGAGATGTTAGCGGTTGGCGTTATTTCTGCCTTATGTCAGTTCTGCTGTCTTGTCATCAAAACCTGAGAATGTCAGGATTTGTAAATTTATTCCTCCAGAAATAGACGATCATTACCGCAAAAAAGTATCATTAGATACAGAAATAGAATCTACCTGAGAGTTTTGACTCAGATCAGTGCAGTGGATCGGTGGGTAGGTTGCGGTAATCACATTGATATAATCTTATGGATGTCGAGACAGCGATCGATTGGGATGAAGCCTTTGAATATCTACCCGGTTCTCTGGTGGAATTGAAAGCACAACCAGGAACCACACATCGTATTGACTTTTATGAACCCATGATGGTTCCCCCGATTTGGTTAGTGGATGATCCACGTCCCCGCTATCCCCACGAGTTAAGGATCGTATCACGCCTGAATGAGCGGGTTTGTTCATTAGAGTCTCAAGCCGTTTAAACGCAGAAGCCTCTAAGGTAGAACTTAAGTAGGTCGGCACAATAAAAGTTAACGGTGGAGATTGTCATTCGTCATACTCGCTCCCGACACGGAGCAAGTTACGTCGTCCTTCATTTGTAAGGGTTTAATCACACGATTTTCTGGTATACTTTTCATTATGGAAAAATGTGCCTGCCTATAACCTCGAATTGTCAGTTAATGGATAAGTCGAATCAGGAGATATACGTTTGCGGCGCTCTGTACAGCTTATTCAAGGAATTGATAATCAAATCGTTGAGGCGGTTCTACTTACTCTCACCCAGAACCACATTGATGACGTTGAGAATTTGTGGAGAGAACAGCTAAGGCTATATCGTCAAGATGATAAGTATTGGGATTGGCTATTTAAGAAACGCATTTCTGGTTCTTGGGATAACTATGAAAGTTATGCGATTGAGTATCAGGAAAAAACCCAAGGACTATTATGGTTGGAAACTCAGCAACATCGTTCTCAGGTTGAAATCGGACAAAGACTGGTCTACATTGAAGCTTTAGCCTCAGCACCTTGGAATCGAAGGGCAATTCAACAACCTCCTGAGTTGAAGGGTGTGGGAACTGTGTTATTAAATTTTGCCCGGTTTAGGAGTTTAAACTTAGGATATGAAGGTAGAGTGGCTCTCCATGCATTACCCGGAGCAGAACGATTCTACGATTCCAGGAATATGATGAACTTTGGAGCTGATGCGGATAAAGAGGATTTGATTTACTTCGAGTATGGACGGCTCAGACGATAGTAAATTGAGGGGAGGCAATTTTAGATGCAGTTTGATTGGCAAACATTCACTTATGATGAAGAATGGCTCAGGGAAGCCGTGCGTTTGGAAGCGGAAGCGGATTGTGATATCAGTGCGGGGTTTGACTGGGGAGCTAATCTGGGAGCAGTAATGGCAAATCCAGAAAACTATAGCCAATTGGTTCGGTTACGCTCAATTGTACTGCAAGCTTTTAAGGAACTTTTGGCAGATTGGAATTTAGGAGTAGGAGCTGATGCGGCACTGGTTTGTGGACGAGAATTACTCATGGAGCGGTTGCTTCATCCTACTCCAAACGTGCAGGAGCAGTTGTTGGCTGTATTAGAGGAAGATTTAACCACCTCACCAGGAGATAGCCAGACACTTCGAGCTGGTTTGCCCGAAGTATTACGGGATATTTTAACACCAGAGGATTGGGAACGGATTGCAGTAACGGCGGGAAACTATGTGCGCGAACAGGTAGTTGAGAGAGTGCAAAGGGTGAAGACGGCTTGAGCCGCGTTATGATAATCAAATGAACTTGTAGGGGCGGGTTTTACCGTTACCTGGGGCGACAAACCCCCTAATTCAATAAACCCGCCCTGCTCCCAACCATTAATGTGTATAATCCAGTTGGTGTAGGTTATAGGTGAGTGGGTCGAGTTCCGTGAATTCTCTTCGCCTAGGCTTGTTGAGGGCTAAAGCCCTTACTACGAACTACGAATTTTCACCAAAGAGGGCGTAAATTCAGGGTAAATCCGGGTAACACCTCTTCTCCCGAAAGAGTATCTGGAGCCTCTAAAATTTCAACAGCTTGCTGGGAACGATAAATTTCTACTCGCCTCTGTTCCGGCGCAATTAACCAGCCCAAACGGACGCCATTGTCAATATATTCCTTCATTTTATCTTGGGTGGCTTTTAACGTATCGGAAGGAGACATCAGTTCCACAACAAAATCGGGGCAAATTGGCGGAAACTTGGTGCGTTGTTCTGGAGACAAAGCATCCCACCGTTCCTGTCTCACCCAAGCCAGATCAGGAGAACGATTGGCACCATTAGGAAGTTTAAAGCAGGTAGAGGAGTCAAACCCAACCCCTAATCGAGTTTGGCGATTCCATAACCCAAAATCAATGACAAGTTCAAAGTTTTGATTCCCGGTTTCTCCGCCAGTGGGGGGCATAATAATTAATTCTCCGTGGGAATTGCGTTCAAATTTCAGATCAGGATTAGCCCGACATAACTGATAAAATTGGTCATCAGTTAACTGAATAACTGGGTTAAAATCTATGGTATAAGCCGTCATTTTATTTTTACCTGTTAACTCCACTTCATTGGATTCATTCCCTATTCTCGGTCATTCTCTGACACCGCCTACATTTAGATTGAGGCGAGTCGAGTTAGGTTAATTCTCATACCTCCACATTTAAGCAGCGACTCGCCCCTACAATTGTGATCATGTCAATTTCTCTGATCATCCGTTTGGTCAAATTAATAATCGGTAGTGGCGACGTCCTTGCATTACTTAATAATACCCGTCTATTCAATTTACTCGGGTCACTCTTACTCAGGTTGCCCATCGCATATTTGCCTATATTTTAAATGGGTTGGGTTATAGTCGCCAAAGGAACCTTGAGCACACCTTAACCCTCAATACATTTAACGCCAAGATATCCCCTATTCGGATAACCAATCGGAGCGGACGTTGTTGTTTCCGGTCGTGATGTATCACACTATAAGAAGAAAGTCAAGTTCACTGCTGTTTTACCTTGTCATCCAGTTGCCATCAATCCCATGCGGGACGAACCAGGAACAACGTTTCCCAATGATTGAAACCAAACAACCCGAAGACGTAGCCGACTATAACCAGAGTTCATTGAACGCCCTCGATCGCGCGATCGCCTTTTCTCAGGGTGAATTTTCCCTTGTCCTAGTGCGCTGTAATTACAAGCGGCTACAGAAGCGTATATTACACCAACTGCACGAACGCGCTCAAGGTCGATATCAAATTCAGGAATTAGTTCTCCCCGAATCCGTCACCACCCTTTACACCACGATTCAGAATTATGTGGACAGGAATCAGCCGGTAGAGACGCGCCATGGCGCGTCTGGCAATAAGGTTGTAGGGACAGCTTTTAACGATAACATTTCCGACACAACCCATAGCTTAACCAAACCCACTCTACTGGGGGAGGCGAAAAAACAGGAAAATCAAGAAGATGATAGGGAGGTTCCACCGGAAAGTCTCTCGGTGGAACCTCTCCAAGAAGGGGGTGGGTTTAGTCACATCAGGGTAACAACCAACAATAATGGTGAACCCCGCCCCTACCTTCCTCAAGATAGAGAAGCAGGGGAAGCTTGTAGAGACGTTCCGGTGGAACGTCTGGGAGAAGAAATTAAAATTAGAGCTGATTCGAGCCGTATTGATCCCCCTCCCGCTCTAATTATCCTGGGACTCGAATCCGTCGAAGCCCTGGATGACTTGCTCACCTCCACCAATCAAGTGCGGGATGAATTTCGCAAACGCTTACCCTTCCCCCTAGTCTTATGGGTGAATGACGAAGTATTGCACAAACTCGTCCGCTCTGCTCCCGATTTTAGCAGTTGGGCGGCAACTCCAATTAAGTTTGAAATTGCTACCGATGAACTCCTCGATTTGCTGCAACAAAAAGCAGACTCCCTATTTAAAACTGTACTAAAAGGAACTCCGGGACGATATGCGCCGTGGCGTATCTGTACCCACCATGCCCATCTCAATTTAGCCACAGGATGTCGCTCCCGCGCCGAACTTGACTGCGCCCTCCATGACTTAGAACAGCGCCAAGAAACGATTACTCCGGAACTAGAAGCGAGTCTGCAATTTGTTTTAGGGCAATATGATTATGCCAATGATTATATCGATGCCGCCGTTATCCGTTATCAAAAAAGCCTTTGGTATTGGCGCGTCACCAATAACTTAGAACGTCAAGGTGTTCTCCTATTTCATTTAGGCTTATGTTATTGCCGGAATGCAGACTTGCATCGGGCGCAACGACACCGCAACTGGGAAGAAGCTTGGCCCTATCTTCAGCAAGCGGTTGAGGCGTTTGAACGGGCGGAACGTCCGGATTTAGTGGCGCAGTTTATTACCCAACAGGCGGAAGTGTTGCAACATTTGGAAGGCTGGGACTCCCTGCAACACGTCGCCCAACAGTGCTTACGAGTCCATCAACACTACGGTTCTCCGGTGCAACTGGCGCAAGATTACGGCTTTTTAGCTGAAGTCGCCCTCGTGAAACGGCGCTGGAATGATGCCAATCACTGGGCGCGGCAAGCCCTCTCTCGGTTAGAGTCGGTCTCGGATCAACTTCAAAACTACCAAGGCTTACATCCCTATTTATTGACTCAACTCTATCAACTCATCGTTGTCAAATCCTATCATCAGTTGCGTCAATCAGCAGAAGCCACCCAGCACCTGAAACGGGCGAGTCAAGACTTAACGGATGCGATTGCCAACAGCGATTATCGCTACGAACCCCAACGTTACTTATATCTCCTGGAAAGCTTACGGCGGCTGTACTTTGAGCAACACCGTTACTTAGAAGCCTTTCAGATTAAGCAAGAACAAGGGGCAGTCGAACAACTCTATGGATTTCGTGCCTTCATTGGTGCGGCTCGTCTCCAGCCTCGACGAGCCGTATCTAATCCTACCTTAAGCCCGGTTGAACAGCAAGAAATTGTGGCACAAGAAATAGCCACATCCGGGCGTCAACAGGATGTACAACGTTTAATTGAACGCTTAAGCCGGGCGGATTGCCAATTAACGGTGATTCATGGACCTTCTGGTGTGGGTAAGAGTTCCATCGTTTCCGCTGGCTTAGTTCCTGCCCTAAAGCATAGAGCATTAGGCGATCGCTTAGTGTTACCTGTGGTACTGCAAGTGTATACCGATTGGATTAAGGAACTGGATAAAGGCGTCAGAACCGCCCTATCTGGGTTAACCCCGCCTAAATCTGAGGCTTATACCCCCTCAGAAGCCCTAGGTGACGACGGTTCCGATGCAGCCATTCTCAATCAACTGCTGGCACTGTTACGAGATAACGCCGATCGCAATATCTTAACCGTGTTAATCTTTGACCAGTTTGAGGAATTTTTCCTGGGACATGCTTCTGCCCAGCAAACGCGCTTATTTCATCAGTTTTTCCAGACTTGTTTAAATCTCTCCTTTGTCAAAGTTATTATTTCCATTCGCGAAGACTTCTTACACTACTTATTAGACTTCGAGAAACTGAATCTAGAGGCAATCGACAATAACATATTAGATCGCAAAAATCGCTACCCGTTAGGTAACTTTTCCCGTCCCGATGCCCGGGCGGTAATCCAAAGCCTCACCGAACGCGCCCATTTTTACCTAGAACCCGCATTAATTGATGCCTTAGTTCAAGATTTAGGTCGAGAACTGGGAGAAGTTCGTCCGATTGAATTGCAAGTGGTTGGGGCGCAGTTACAAGCTGAAAATATCACCACGCTGGCACAATATCGGCAACGAGGTCCGGTGGAAAAGCTGGCGGAACGCTTCCTGGAAAAAGCCCTAAAAGACTGTGGCGCAGAAAACGAACAGGCGGCTTGGCTGGTGTTGCAACTTCTCACCGATGAAAATAATAATCGTCCCTTAAAAACCCGTGCCGAATTAGTCATTGAATCGGATATTGACGCCCAGCCTCTGGATTTAATCTTAGAAATATTAGAGAAATCTGGCTTAGTCTTCCTGTTACCCGAAATTCCTACTCATCGCTATCAATTGGTTCACGATTACCTGGTAGAATTTATCCGCCAAAACGAACAAAATAGTTTGCGAAAAGAACTCGAAGCACTGCGACAAAAAGATAAAGAGAGTCAAAATAAGATCCAACAACTGATTCGGGAAAAAAGCCTGCGGTCTAAATTATCAGCGGCGACGAAAAAACATGCCGCTGCTGTGGAAAAGCAACAGCAAGCCGAGGGGAAATTGAATCAAGTTCTACGACGCCGTTTGCAAGAAGCCCGAATTGCGGGCGTGACATTAGCAACATTGGCAGTGATTGCCGTCGGACTGGTATTTCGGGCAGTATTTAGTGAAACCAATGCCCGATTAATTGCCCTAAATGCTTCAGCCGAAGCCTTGGTTGCGTCCAACCGTAAATTTGACGCTTTACTGAAAAGTTTATCCGCCGCTAAAGAATTAAAACAAGCCCTGGGAGTGACACAGGAAACCCGGATGCGGGTGATTTCTACATTGCAACAGGTGGTATATGGCGTGAAAGAACGCAACCGTTTAACCAAACATAATGATTGGGTAAGTAGCGTTAGCTTTAGTCCCGATGGGAAATTAATTGCATCGGCGTCTAGGGATAAAACGATTCAACTGTGGAGTCAGCAAGGGGAATGGTTGAATGAAGTAGGGAGACATAATCAGGGGGTGTATGCGGTTCGCTTCAGTCCTCAGGGTGAGATATTAGCCTCTGCGAGTGAGGATAATACGATTAAACTTTGGAGTCGAGAGGGTCGATTATTAAGAACCTTAATTGGACATCGCGATCGTGTCCACAGTATCAGCTTTAGTCCCGATGGTCAACGACTTGTCTCTGCGAGTGAGGATAATACGGTTAAACTCTGGCGTATCGATGACGGAAAGCTGCTGAAAACCCTTTCCGGTCATAATCATTGGGTGTTAGATGTAAGTTTTTCTACCAATGGTCAGTTGATTGCTTCAGCCAGTCGTGATAAAACAATTAAACTGTGGCAATCTGATGGTACATTACTCAAAACCTTAACCGCCCACAATCAACCTGTACTCGACATCAGTTTTAGTCCCGATGGACAATATCTCGTCTCTGCCAGTGCAGATAAAACCGTCAAACTG
This sequence comes from Coleofasciculus sp. E2-BRE-01, assembly GCF_040221695.1. Taxonomy (NCBI): domain Bacteria; kingdom Bacillati; phylum Cyanobacteriota; class Cyanophyceae; order Coleofasciculales; family Coleofasciculaceae; genus Coleofasciculus; species Coleofasciculus sp. E2-BRE-01. Next base: position 27,893 of record NZ_JAVKEA010000234.1, read on the forward strand.
TGGCGAACTGATGGCAAATTACTCAACACCCTATCCGGACATCAAGATGCTGTAATTACCGTTACTTATAGTCCAGATGGTCAGATGATAGCCTCTGGGAGTGACGACAATACGATTAAACTCTGGCGTCCCGATGGTACATTAATTGACACATTACAGGGACATGGTAAAGCAATTCTGGGATTAGGATTCAGTCCCAATGGCAAAATATTAGCCTCTGCCAGTGCCGATAATACCATCAAACTCTGGCAAGTTGAGGGAGGTATGTTGCAACCGATTCCTGGACATAGCCAACCCATCAGCAGTGTCAGTTTTTCCGCCAATGGTCAGAGAATTGCTACCGCTAGCTGGGATAATACGGTGAAACTTTGGACTCGTCAGGGGCAATTGTTAAAAACAATTGCAGCACATCAAGATTCGGTCAATAGTGTTAGTTTTTCAGATAACGGTGAGACCCTAGCCACAGGCAGTGACGATAAGACAATTAAAATCTGGAATCAAGATGGAACCTGGCAGAAAACCCTGTCCGGACATAAGGATGGGGTAACCAGTGTTAATTTTAGTCCCGATGGTCAGCGACTCGTATCCAGTAGCGCGGATCAAACAGTCAAACTATGGCAAATTGATGGCAAATTGGAGAAAACCTTAAGCGGTCATCAAGGGACAGTGTGGGGCGTAAGTTTTAGTCCTGATGGGTCTTTAATTGCATCCGCATCTGAAGATACAACGGTGAAACTTTGGAGTCGTAACGGCAGGTTTATCAAAACATTGAGGGGGCATACAGATTCGGTAAATTGGGTAACCTTTAGTCCCGATGGCGAGTTTATTGCCTCAGCCAGCAATGATGGAACGGTGAATCTCTGGAATCGAGAGGGAAAGTTAGTGCGTCCCTTGAAGGGACATAATGGATCAGTTAATTGGGTAAGCTTTAGTCCCGATGGCAACTTTATTGCCTCAGGAAGTGATGACAAAACCGTTAATCTTTGGAGTAGGCAAACCGGTCATTTAATTAACTCCTTTATCGGTCATCAGGATGCTGTGTTTGGCGTCAGTTTCAGTCCTGATGGTAATATTTTGGCATCAGCGTCTCAAGACACGACGGTTATTTTGTGGAATTTAGATTTAACGGATTTAGTCGAACGCAGTTGTTATTGGTTGGAGGATTATTTACAAAATCATTCAGAGTCGTTAACCCTTAATAATGCCAATTCCCAGGATTTTAGGGCATTGTGTGAGGGGAGATAGATAATTTCACGTTCATCGTTCATCTTTCCTGGCAATCTAGTCGAATGATACTGAAATTTTGGCTGGTGGGCGATGCCCACCCTACGATATATCAAGATATGTAATTTTAAAAGTTCGATGCCTTTGGCTTCCCCCTTTTGAAGGGGGACGGGAGGGGGATCGACAAGGGGATCTGAAGAGGGACTTTAACGGTAGCAGGGTGTGTTAATATAGCTGTTACCGCTGTATGACAATTTAAGTCTTTGAACCCGTTTTAACGGGTTTTAGCTTTTAGCCAGAACTTTAGTTCTCTGCTATTTCTATTATTTCCGTTGTAATTCCTAAAATAGAATACCCATTTAAGGGAATGACAGAACTTTTTTACTGTCGTTTTGCATAATTAATTCAAGTAACCAAAAACAAACAACCGTTAACCCCGTCAAAACTGTACCCGTGGCAAAACACCAACTATATCCAAAACTCGCCGCTATATAGCCGCTGACAAGAGAACCCACCATTGTTGCCACCCCAATAATTGAATTATAGACTCCCAGCGCCATTCCTTCCTCACCTTTGGTTGCCAAACTTGCGACTGAAAGGGTACTGGCAACATTAATCACAGCCCAGGTTACACCCGTAAACAGATGAGCAAATCCAATCATAACTAAACTCGCTGGTGTTGGCTTTAAAAGTGCCAGAAGGGTAAAAACAATAAAAACTGCCACCCGCACGGCTGTTCCCAGCGTTTGCCATCTAAGGCTGTCATGGTTTTGTACAAACCGACCGATGGGAAAATAGAGAAATGCCTCAATCAACGCCTTGCCAAAAATAATTAAGAAAATCAAGGAATTGGTCGCTCCCAAAACCTCAGCCAGAAAAATCGGGAAGGGAAGATAGACAATTTGAACCGCTAGAAAAAATAGAGCCGAACAAAGGTAATAAAGATTAAGGGGACTATAGAGTTTTTGATGCGCCTGATTTAACCACTCTGGACGCAGGATAAAGTAAATCATCCGGGATGGATAAAACAGCACTCGCCGTTCAATCACACCGACAGAGAGTCGTCCCAGTAACGATGGGCTAAATAGGCGATTTGGACGAACCTGCGGCGGTTCCTTTACCCAGATTAAACAGAGAATTAAGCTGAGAAATGTTGCCCCAGATGCAAAAACAAATAAACTTCGCATCGCTGAGACAGTACCCCACGAATCCGAGACAAGTTCTTGCCAAATCCCGCCGCCAATTAAAGCGATAACAAAACTCCAACCCCCAATCAGATAAAACCGACCAAATGATTGAGACCATTGTTTTTCGGGAATAGTGTCTAATACGAGGGCAGTGGATACAGGAATAATGGCTGCCATCACAAATCCTGCCAATATACTGAATTGCTGCACTTGAACCAAATTGTCTGCCACACCAATCCGCCACATACACAACGCAAATCCAACATATCCTAGAATTAGAAACGGGCGACGGTATCCTAATCGGTCAGAGAGATTTCCCCACAGGATAAAAGCAACCACACCAGCCAGGGAGACTAAGGAATTGGTTTTACCTACATCGGTGATACTCCCACCAAAGACTTGCACGATAAAAAGGGGAAGCAGGTTAATGAAAAAGCATTCCCCTATTTTGTACGGAACTAAGTGGAAAAACCAAAGCGGAGTTGAAGATGAGGATCTAACTTTAACCATAAATTTTCTGTAAATTTATAGATAATTTGCGGCTCATTTACATAAAAAAGCCGCATAAAATTTCTCTAAACTAGGGCTGGGCTTGGTCGCAAAGTCCTGACTATTCGTCGCTCAGAGCCAATTGTCTGAAGCCAACAAATTGTAGCGAAGCTGCCAAGCTAATATGAGGTCTCCTTTGGGATTAAATGAGTAGATAAATGCCTATATCCCTAAGTATACATCTTCTAGCCATCAAGATCTTCTGTCTGTTTCCTCTGCTTCCAGACGTTCTACCAGAACGTTTCTACTAAGCTGTCATGCATTTAAATTGGGTATTAGTAGCGAGCAAGATGCTCGCACTACACGGCTTTCGCTATTATTGACATTAAGGTTTAAATTCCGAACAGCTTACCCCTGCTCCCTAACCCCACCACAACCCTTATTCAGCAGACCCTATTTAGAACCCTGACTTAGTGATTGAATGAGTTTAGTAGAGACGTTGTATTGGAACATCTCTACTGGTTTGTTACCCTGAAAACGTAACACTGTTAAGCATTATCTGGAAAACTCATAGACGACCAAAAGTCCATGGGCAGTTCCTAAACCTTGCTGGAAGTTCCACTCTAGATTCCGCAACAAATAGGCAAGTTGGGGTTCAACTAAATTGGCTCTAGGGTCTTCAAAACACAGTGTCGGTGCTGTGCGTACCACGTTGCGAATTGTGCGGATCGCGTCTTGGACAACAGGGGGATAACCCGCTTGCGGTTCAGCGAGTAACTTATGAGGGTTGCGCCACTGATCTAGAGCCTCAATGCAGGCATAAACGACTACATTCCAAGCCTCTTGAAAATTCGAGAAGAAGCGATTGATGTGAGGATGATCCGGATGGGGACGATACTCAAAAATTAACTGAGACAAATCGGTGCGACAGTTAATTTCATGTAGAGAGTTAATCGCCGCCCGAATTGGAGGCGCTTCCGGATTAAATTCACGGGTATTCATGTGGCGACCCACCAAAATCGAGCGATCGCACAATCGTCGTCGGGAAATCTTTACCCCTTTACTCTCCGCTACGGCGTGGATAAACTGATCGAACTCCTCGCCACCCCAATACCGAATCTCAAATCGTTCCACCTCAATTTCGCCCCTAGCATCTGGGGGATAGATGTAGGACATTGAGTAGGTATTCATCGTGGATTGCTTCCCAGCCGATTCTCCCCAGTAGCGGGGCCACTCATAGGAATAACGACCCAGAAAATCACCCACAAAAATGGCTTTGTCTCCTATATGGTCGCAAATATCGCCAATCACTCTGGCTAATGAGCGATCGTTGAGGTGTGACAATGCCCCATAAGAAGAAAAGTAGATATCGTAGGCAGGTTCCCCTACAGCAATGGGTAGCCCTTCATTCAAATCCGCGACTTCAAACTTGGTTTGCGGGTGGTCAGCATGGAGAGTTGCGGCTTTCTCAATCATCGCTGGACTGATATCCACACCCTTGTAGTGACCAATATCCTGATAATCCAGCACAGTCTTAATCTGAGCATCAAGTGTTGGCGGAGTTTGGGGTAAACTCGTCAGAATACCTAAGCCTTCTCCCGCACCACAGCCCAAATCCATCACCCGCAGATCAGTTCCTTCGTCTTGCTTCTGGATAACGAGGGGACTGAGAAAATGACTCATGACATTACGGTTAAAGCGGTCTTCCCATAACCGTCTCACATTGTCATGTTTACCAAATAGACCGGGAGAATGATGGTCATAAGCACCAATCGCTACAGCTTTGGCGTAATTTTTAAGAACGTCGAGTTGCTTCATGCGGTTGAGATTGTTGCTAATTAGGGACATTCATCAATGCCTGATTCTATAAACGACTGGGATTGATCCCAGCGTCGCCTCAGATACAGCAAAAGCCAGTTAATCTTACCACGCTCTGACTTTGCCCGATTGATTGTTCATTGTGTGCTGTTTATCAGCCTTGACCCAAGATAAATTACTTTATGAATAAAAATTAAGCCAGTTCGGAAACAGCAGACCAGGATGATCAACACCAACGAGTTGCAAACACGAGCCAAAATAACGGAGCAGTTACCCGATATCCTCCAAGATTTGCATCGCTTATATCAGCCTCTGAAAGCCGGATCAGTCGCCGACTATATCCCAGAGTTGGCACAAGCGAATCCGGATTGGTTTGGGATTACGGTGGTGACGGTGGATGGTCAGGTTTATACCGTTGGTGATACGTCGATCCCGTTTACGATTCAGTCAATTTCAAAACCGTTTGTCTATGGACTGGCTCTCGAAGATCGCGGACTGGACTATGTTTTGGAACGAATTGGGGTTGAACCAACCGGAGAACCCTTTAATGAAATTATCGAACATGAGGAGATCCAAGAGCGAAAATATAATCCGATGGTGAATGCGGGCGCGATCGCCACCACCAGCCTGATTAAAGGATTAGATTTATTTGAGCGGCAAACTCGCTTACTGCGTATGTTCCACCGCTATATCGGTCGAGACGTGCAAGTGGATCAGGCTGTTTTCCAGTCCAAGAAGAAAACCGATAACCTGAATCGAGCGATCGCCTACATCATGCAGAATTTTGGCTTGCTCGAAGGCAAGATTGATGACATTCTCGACCTTTACTTCCAGCAGTGCGCCTTAATGGTCAATTGCCAGGACTTAGCGGTGATGGCGGGTACTCTGGCAAATGCTGGCATCAATCCAATTACAGGAGAAAGCGCCTTGAAAGCCGATTATGTGAAAAACTTAATCAGCATCATGTACACCTGTGGTCTCTATGACTTCTCCGGTCAATGGGCGTATAAAGTCGGTCTTCCTGCCAAAAGTGGTCTATCTGGGGCAATTATTGGCGTCGTTCCCAACCAAATGGGAATTGCTGTGTTTTCTCCTCCCCTAGGGGAACACAGTAAAAGCCTGCGAGGGGTCAAGGTATTTGAAGCCCTCTCTAAGCACTTGCGACTTCATGTCTTTGATAAAGTCGTTGAGATGTCAGGTGATTTCCCAGACAGGATTGACCTAGACAGTAACAACGGTATGCCGATTAAAAATGACCCATTGGCGATGTCCCAAACACCGTCCTATCCCCAGTCGCGGGCAGTTGATGAAGGCACAACGAACACGCTACCGATGCGAGAAGCCCTCCCCAAGGTTATGCCAAAACTCAACTCAGCAGCCATGATCGCTCAGTTGCATGTGAGTCCCACGTCCTTTATTACCGATTTGCGGGAACTGCATCGCCAGTATCTTCCCATCAAACAAGGGAAAATTTATGTAAGCGAACCGGATCTGGTGGAAATTAACCCCGATTGGTTTGGTATCTGTATTGTTACCGTCGATGGTCAAGTTTACACGGTTGGCGATTGGGAGCAACCGTTCTTAATTCAGTCCATCTCGAAAGTGTTTGCCTATGGAATGGCACTTTCGGATTGGGGACGGGATTATGTGGTCAGCCGAGTGGATGTGGAACCAACCGGAGATGCCTATAACTCGCTAATCAAGGTTGAGGAGAACTCCAAGCGCCCCTACAATCCCATGGTAAATACAGGTGCGATCGCGATTACCAATTTAATTGAGGGAAAAAGACCCGCCCATCGGCTCAATCGCATCCTGGAAATGTATCGCCGCTATATTGGTCACCGTGTCTTTGTCGATACACCCACCTTAGTCTCCGAACAGACAGCAGGCGATCGCAACTGGGCAATTGCGTACTTGCTACGGAACTTTGGCATGATTTCTGGGGACATTAAACAAACCCTTGATCTCTATCTCCAGCAGTGTTCGGTCATTATCAACTGCCACGATTTAGCGGTGATGGGAGCCACCCTTGCCAACAATGGGATCAATCCAATGACGGGAGAACAAGCGATTCATTCCCCCTATGTTAAGGACTTACTGAGTATTATGTTTACCTGTGGCATGTATGACTTTGCGGGGGAATGGGTGTACAAAGTCGGATTTCCGGCTAAGAGTGGTGTCGGTGGCGGCATTATTGGCGTTGTTCCCGGTGTAATGGGAATTGCCGTCTTTTCACCGCCCTTGGATAAGCGGGGGAACAGTATCCGAGGGATTAAAGTGTGTGAGGAACTATCGAGGCGCTTCGGCTTACACATCTTTCAATCTTAAAGATTTGCCCCTCCTTCTCCCCCGGCTCCCAGACGTGCCATGGCACGTCTCTACATTGCTCCCCCTGCTTCCCCTGCTTCCCCTGCTCCCCCTGCTCCCCCTGCTCCCATCTGCTTCCCCTGCTTCCCCTGCTCCCCCTGCTCCCCCTGCTCCCATCTGCTTCCCCTGCTCCCCCAGCTCCCCTAAACGGGTCGTTCTGACCAACGAGCAACATTCGCCAGAATTGATTCCGGCTGCTCAAATACATCCATAAAGATCTGATGATAATAGCACTCTTCCGCAGAACGTAATCGCGCTTCTGGATGTTTCTGGCGATAGGCTTGGGCTTCGTCTTCACTCATTCCCTTTGCCAGCATTTGCGTTAATAAATCCACTGTGCCACTGCCTTCATCAAACTGCTCTTTCGTGCGCCAAACAATTTCAGAAGGTAGCAGATCCTCAAAGGCTTTTCGCAAAATCCATTTTTCTACTAATGGATCACCCGCGAGTTTTAAATGGGCGGGAATTCTTTGACCGAGTTCAATCATTTTCAGATCTAAAAAGGGAACTCGTCCTTCCAGGGAGTGAGCCATGGTTAAACGGTCAACTCGCTGTAAGTTAATATTGTGCAGGCTCGTCACTGAGCGACGCAATTCGCGATGTAGTGTATCGTTATCAGGAATGCCTTTGTAGTAGGTGTAACCCGCAAACAGTTCATCAGCCCCCTCGCCCGTGAGAATCACCTTGACATACTCGGCGGCGAGTCGTGAGGTAAAGTAACAAGGAATCGCACTACGAACTAAGTCTTGGTCAAAGGATTCCAAGGAATAAATTATTTCGGGTAGCTTCTCCTGAACTTCTTTGGGTGTAATTAGATATTCATGGTGAATCGTATCCAGATACTGGGAGACTAAACGGGCAGCTTTTATGTCTTTACTCCCTTCAATCCCCACCGAGAAGGTATGCAGTTTCTCGATATGCTGTCTGGCTACCGCCGTGGTGATACTGCTGTCTAAGCCACCGGAGAGGAAGCAACCGAGGGGAACATCACTCATCAGGCGCTTGACAACAGACGCTTCCACGGTTTCCCGCACTTCGCGAATTAAAGCGTCTGCATCTGCGTCTACCTCTGGCTGAATATCTGGCACTTGGTAGAACGTCGAAAACCCGGTTTCTGAGGAGAAAAAGGTTCCGGCTGGGAATTCCTGAACATTGTCGCAAAAATTCGCGATCGCTTTGAGTTCTGAGGCAAAAACAAACGCATTGTCTTTTTTGCCATAGTATAGGGGTTTGATGCCAATGGGATCACGGGCAGCAAAGAATTTATCCCCATCCGCGATCGCAAAGGCGTACATGCCATCGAGTTGGTCAACAGACTCGATTCCCTGATCTTCGTACAGATGCAAAATTGCCTCTGTATCACTTTTAGTCCGGAACTTAAATCGTTCCGCTAACTGGGGAAGTAACTGGGGAAAGTTATAAATTTCGCCATTTCCGACAATCACTCGCGCTTGGCGATCGCCGTATATCGGTTGGTTTCCCCCTTGCGGGTCCATAATACTCAACCGTCGATGTCCCAGAACACCTGCCTTAGTCGGAGATACAAACATTCCTTCAGCGTCTGGACCTCGATGGATTAAAGTATCCATCATCTTTTTAACGCTGGTTTGATCAATTTGCCCCCATATTCCAGCAATACCACACATTTATGCTATGCACTCCTTTTAGTTTGGGTTTCCATCGAGTGATTTTGCCACGCCTATCAATTTTGACACATACAGACAGATCCCCGACTTCTCCAAGAAGTCGGGGATCTTGCTTAGATTAATCGTTAACCCACGCCACATCAAAGAGTATGGCATCGGCAATATACAACCACCCCTATCGCGTCCAAGTTGAAAACTGGAGATTATCTTCGGGAAAAACTACAGGTTTCAACGTAGACGCGGTTTCCATCAGTTACACATTCGCGGGTACTTGCGCCTTAGATGTTAACCGTTCGTAAGTGGATCGCATCTTCAGCCCCACCAGAATCTGGAACAACCCAGAACCATTGTTAGAACCGGGATAGTCCTTATGCTTGAGCAACAGTTCGGTCATCTCACCATAGTATTTCGTGGAGGTGTTGCTGAGGTGACTTTCGATGTAAATCATCTCCTCTAGATTGTCAAATTGACCATCCACTTCCAAGACGGAAACATCATGACCGAAGTAACTATCCGGACCATAGTACAGCTTGATCCCAGGATAAGCACAGGTCAACTTACGACCACAAGGTCTCCAGTCAATGGTAGACCCTTCATCAAACAGATAGACTGGCTCAAATCCTTCTACACCTTCCTTCTGAACCAAGCGCACCCGCAGGATCTTGCATTCCTTGTCGTCTTTGAGCAACTGAGTCGGTAATATCTGAATCACGACATCAGCAAACTCTTTTTGGGGTTCGATGTAAGCACTGAAGTCAGGGCGTCTAGCGTTAATCGACGCTAGAATATCTTCGTAGGTATGTCCCCGTTCTGCCATGTCCCGCTGGATTTTCCAGTTAATCTTGACCTCATCACTGATATCGAGATAAACACCGAAATCAACCAGCGATCGCACGCGCTCATCGTACAACGGGTGCAATCCTTCGATTACCACGACTTTATTGGGTTCTACCCGTTCCGGTGGATCAAGTTCACCAGTCTCGTGGTTATAAATTGGCTTATCAATTGCCTGACCATTTTTGAGCGCTTTGATTTGCTCATACATCAGGTCAAAATTATTCGCCTTGGGGTTAAGTGCTGTTACCCCTGCCGCTTTACGCCCTTTACGGTCTAAGCTGTGATAGTCATCTAAGCAGATGACCGTCATAAACTCTTCACCAAACAAGTCGGCTAAGCGATGCAGAAATGTGGACTTCCCGCATCCAGAGTCTCCAGCAACGGCTATTAGTACCACGCGGTCTAACTGAGTGGTCATAGTTTCCCTCTAACGCAAAAAATAGTTTCAAATAGAGTTTCCAGCAATCCAAGTCCTAAGTCTAGGGTCAACCCGTTTGTTGATCGCGTGCCTTTAACCCGTCACAGATTGGCGACAGGTGTGAGTCTTCCCCAGCGGATAAGACTCCAACCAGACACGGGGTAAGTATTTAATACTAACGGCTGTTTGTGGATTCTACCAAAATGAGATTATGTCTACAAGTCTTAACGTTTCTCCTCAATTCCTTAACATAATCCTAAAGTGAGTTGTGCAAATTGGATCAAAAAATTTCAAATTGACTCGATTTTGACTGTTTGTCGGTCAATGACCGAGTTCTCCACCGGAGCCACCTGCTGAGAATTGCCTCCTACCAGATGCCCACAGGAGTCATAAGAGTCGGAACTTTGCCAACTCAATCAATTAGACGTATTCTAGAGTATACATTGAACCTACTTCATTCCCCACCCAGTTGAGCCGAGTTAACGACTGTACACGCTCCGCTTTGTCGTGAGCGTGTGGGCTGGAAGCCAAGTCTGTTGCCCAAACAGCGATTGGATACAATGCCACTCGGATTTGCATTACTGGGAATTCATCCCACACTGAATAAAAGTTACAGCGTGGGACATCTATTGCCGGATTAGCTAACGGGGAAATAACGGGAGTCCACAGCCAGGTATCAAGGTCAACGACCTGCCATCAACTCTACGGGATGAAGCGACTGAAACCCTGATTGGGAGGTTGCTTCATTCGTTGCGAATTGATGAAATGTTTTACTGAGCAATATATCGTAATCGATTGGTTTAGAGAGAAATAACGCAATGTCTAGTAACACCACACCCAAGAATCGTCTGTTTCTTTACGAAGTGACAGGTCTAAGTCAGAACACCGAAACCGACAAAATGGATTATCCCATTCGTCGCAGTGGTAATACGTATATTACGGTGCCATACAGTCGAATGAATCAAGAAATGCAACGAATCACCCGCATGGGTGGCAAAATCGTCAGCATTCAACCTCTTGATGGTGTGATGAATGCCAAGAATGGAATGAATGGCAAAGCCACTGAAGCTCATGCAGCGCCGTCGCCGGAAACTATCGTTCATAAAAAATCCTCAAAAGAGGGTGTTCCTGTCAATCTGTACAAGCCCAAAAAACCCTATCTAGGCAAATGTATTGAAAACTACGAACTGGTTGCAGAAGGGGGATCAGGGACAGTTCGCCATGTCACCTTTGACATCTCTGACGGGGATATGTGGTACTTGGAAGGTCAGAGTATCGGCATTATCCCACCGGGGGAAGACGAAAGGGGTAAACCGCATAAACTCAGACTCTACTCCATTGCCTCCACTCGTCATGGAGATCACGAGGATGATAAGACAGTTTCCCTTTGTGTTAGACAACTGGAGTACAAGCACCCAGAAACTGGGGAAACCGTCTATGGCGTCTGCTCAACCTACTTGTGCAATCTGCCAGTTGGCAGCGATGATGTCAAGATCACAGGACCGGTTGGGAAAGAAATGTTACTTCCCGAAGATCCAGATGCTACCATCCTGATGATGGCAACAGGTACAGGAATTGCTCCGTTCCGGGCTTACCTATGGCGGATGTTGAAAGAAAAGCACGAAGACTACAATTTCAAAGGGTTTGCGTGGCTGATTTTTGGTATCCCTTATACGGCAAACATTCTGTACAAAGAGGAATTGGAAAAACTCCAGCACGAGTTTCCCGATAATTTCCGTCTCACTTATGCCATCAGCCGCGAACAGAAGAACAAAGAGGGTGGCAAGATGTATATCCAGCATCGGGTGGATGAACATGCCGATGAACTGTTTGAGTTAATGCAGAAGGATAATACCCACACCTATATTTGCGGACTCAAGGGAATGGAAGATGGCATTGATGAAGCACTTTCGGCTGCTGCTGAACGGCAAGGGATGAACTGGGCTGATTTCCAGAAATCTATGAAGAAAGCCCATCGCTGGCACGTTGAAACCTACTAATACGGCTCCCTTGGTAGCTAAACGTCAAACGTTTTTTGTCTAGCTTAGATTAGCGCGTCTACAGGTTGAGGATTGAATCCTCCAGTGTAGGCGCGTTCTTGGTTAGGGTGTCGTGATGTAGGGTGTCGTGATGGGGAGATGGGGAAGCTGGGGAAGCTGGGGAAGCTGGGGAAGCTGGGGAAGCTGGGGAAGCTGGGGAAGCTGGGGAAGCGGATTACTAATGGACAAAGGATGAATGACGTAGCTTGCTTCTCGCGATAGCGAGTATGACAAATGACAAATGACAAATGACGAATGACTATAAGATAGTTGCCCAAATCCTGAGAATTACGTTAAATTTAATTAAGCAGAAGTAAAGTTTCCTATTGAAACCACCGTTTAAGCTAGGCTTTGTGCTAAACAAGAGGCTCTTTAAGAGCAAAAGCCAAAGCAGAAAACAAATATCTAGAGGCTCATAAGCAATGAAATTTTCCTGGAGAATTCTCCTACTTTGGACAATACCCGCTCTTGTCATTGGGTTTTTCCTATGGCAGGGAGCGTTTTCTCCGGCTGTTGGTGATTTAAGTCAAAATACCGCCAGCACCCGGATGAATTATGGTCGCTTTTTAGAATACGTTGAGAAAGGGAGAGTCACGAGTGTTGACCTCTATGATGGGGGTCAAACGGCAATTGTAGAAGCGACTGACCCGGAGCTAAATAAAACGAATCGCTGGCGCGTCGATTTGCCTGCTAATTCTCCGGAGCTAATCACTAAGCTGAGAGAGGCTGATATTGCTTTAGATACCCATCCCGCACGCCAAGATGGGGCGATTTGGGGAATCTTAGGGAATTTAATTTTTCCGATTTTATTAATTGGTGGGTTATTTTTCCTATTCCGTCGTTCCAGCAATATGGGCGGAGGTCCCGGTCAAGCGATGAACTTTGGTAAGTCTCGCGCCCGGTTCCAGATGGAAGCGAAAACGGGAATTCTTTTCGATGATGTGGCGGGAATTCAGGAAGCCAAGGAAGAATTGCAGGAAGTGGTTACGTTCCTGAAGCAGCCCGAACGGTTTACGGCAGTTGGCGCACGGATTCCGAAAGGGGTGCTGTTAGTTGGACCTCCGGGAACAGGTAAAACATTATTGGCGAAAGCGATCGCGGGTGAAGCTGGAGTTCCGTTCTTTAGTATCTCTGGTAGTGAATTCGTAGAAATGTTTGTCGGTGTGGGTGCGTCCCGTGTCCGTGACTTGTTCAAGAAAGCCAAGGAAAATGCACCTTGTCTGATCTTTATCGATGAGATTGACGCCGTAGGACGACAACGGGGTGCTGGTATCGGCGGCGGTAACGATGAGCGTGAGCAGACGTTGAACCAGTTGCTGACAGAGATGGATGGATTTGAAGGCAATACTGGGATTATCATTATTGCTGCAACCAACCGTCCTGATGTGTTAGACTCCGCCCTATTGCGTCCCGGACGATTTGACCGTCAGGTAATTGTCGATGCGCCGGATCTGAAAGGGCGGATTGGTATCCTGGAAGTCCATGCGCGGAATAAGAAACTTGCATCGGAAATCTCCATTGAAGCGATCGCGCGGCGTACTCCTGGATTTACTGGGGCAGATTTAGCCAACTTGTTGAATGAAGCGGCAATTCTGACAGCCCGTCGTCGCAAAGAAGCGATTACCATGCTGGAAATCAACGACGCTGTTGACCGGGTTGTGGCTGGTATGGAAGGCACACCGTTAGTAGATAGCAAGAGTAAGCGGTTAATTGCCTATCATGAAGTCGGTCATGCGATCGTGGGGACAGTGTTAAAAGATCATGATCCAGTGCAGAAAGTGACCTTAATTCCTCGGGGTCAAGCGCAAGGATTAACCTGGTTTACGCCCAGTGAAGAACAAGGCTTAATTACCCGCGCACAGCTTAAAGCCCGGATTACTGGGGCATTAGGGGGTCGTGCTGCCGAAGAAGAGATTTTTGGTCATTCTGAAGTTACCACAGGTGCTGGCGGTGATTTACAGCAGGTGACGGGAATGGCGCGACAAATGGTTACCCGTTTCGGCATGTCCGATTTAGGTCCTTTGTCTCTAGAAAGTCAACAGGGAGAAGTATTCCTCGGTGGCGGCTTGACGAATCGGGCGGAGTATTCCGAAGAAGTCGCATCTCGCATTGATGAACAAGTGCGCCGGATTGTGGAACATTGTCACGACGATGCTAAGCGGATTATGCGCGACAATCGCGTCGTAATTGACCGCTTGGTGGATCTGTTGATTGAGAGGGAAACGATTGACGGCGAGGAGTTTCGTCAGATTGTGGCGGAATATACTCATGTACCGGAGAAGGAGCAGTATGTTCCTGTGCTGTAATTTCGGACAGTTTAATTGATTGATTGAGTAGGGATGGTGAATATCATCCCTATTTTTTGTCTGTCTTAGGCGAGAAGCAAGAGGAGGCGATTGAAATCGCTGCTACTGGGTTATAACGGGGATAACGTTCCCCGAATTTGGTATTAGTCCAAATCGCGATTTCCAGATTATTTGCTTGACTCCCTAGAGGGAACTGCTTGATCAGATTACTGAAATTACCAATAACGGCGGCAATAGCTTGGGCTTGTTCGGCTTCCACCTCTGCCAGTTTTGCAGTTGCCCAGTCGCGTAATATCCGAGCAAAGTTATCATCCAACAGATGCAGGTTTTCCTGGAGGAGGGGATAGACGACTTGCGCTTTGAGACTCAACCCCGACTCAGGACAACAGACATAGATTCAATCAACCTATACATGGTGCGTTACATTTCATTAACGCACCCTACAAGATCTGCGATCGCACTTTTGGATAATGCTGTGTGGATTTCTCGTGCTGTTAGAATTTAGGTGTAATTTTATGATGATGGCGAGCATTCTTGTAGGGTGAGCATCTTGCTCGCTACTCATACTACAATTGGTTCATTGCCATAGAACCCGATAGTGGCGACTATTTAATTGACCCAAAACTAGAAGGAGTGATTCAAAAAGGATAAGAACGTTATGTCAATACTGATGTTAAGTTAACAATCTTTCGACTCAATGAAACCGGAACCTGCGGTACGATATGATTGTAGGCAGGTTTGGTGAAAATGGGGAGTTGTTCTTTGAGATTGAACTGATAGCCGCAAATGGCGAACGTTTTGCCGTTGAAGCACTTCCCGATACGGGTTTTACGACAGGTTGGCTAGCGCTTAACGCTCAGGATATCGAGGCGTTACAGTGGTCTGCGATCGCCTATGAAATCGATATGAAAACGGCGCGAGGTAATGAGCTTTTTGACCTCTACGCAGGAACGGTAATGATCGATAACCAAGAGTTTACCATTTTCGTTCACGTTGGAGAAAGACTACCTGATATTTTAATCGGTTCTCAGTGGTTAGATAGTATGGAACTAATCGTAAAGAAACGAAAGGGTATTTTGACATTATAAGTTCTGGAAAGGGAGTAAAGTTAATTTTAGTTTAAGATATTTAAATCCCCCCTACCCCCCTTTGAAAGGGGGTAAATATTGAGAGGAATAAAGGGAAACGGAGTTGGGAAACCATCATACAGCGTATTACAAGTTCGTGAGGTAAAGTATTTTCCCCCTGATCAATTAGTAAGCTGTCACGCATTTAAATTGGGAATGGGTAGCGAGCAAGATGCTCGCACTACAAGGATTTCGCAATTCTTGACATTATGGTTTAAATGCCGAACAGCTTATCACTATATAGGTGTACTTCATTTACCTGCAATTTGCTGTATAAAGACACTTCTAGCATCACGCAAAAGAACACCGTTTCCTTCTTGCTCCCCTCTCCCCAGAGTGGGAGAGGGGCTGGGGGTGAGGGGTTTGTGGTTTAAGTTGATACGGATGGGCAGTGCCTAATTCCAATGCTAACGAATTTAATATGACAAATGACAAATGACCAATGACAAATAAAAATCAAACCTCAACCAAATTTCCCACCACGCGATCGCGCCCTTCTACCTTAGCTTTATAAAGCGCTTGATCTGCCTCCGCAATTAGCCGATCTGGAGTCGTTTTTGGCGGCGGAATCACCCCAGCGACACCACAACTTAAGGTGACAAATTTACTCACCCTAGACCCCTCATGCACAATCGCCCGCGACTTCAGTTTCGAGCGAATCGATTCTGCCACCTGCATGGCACCTCTGAGAGATGTATTCGGTAAAATCACCACAAATTCCTCACCCCCATATCGAGCTACCACATCCGCTGGACGCTTTGCCGCTTTACGCAAAATATCAGCAACTTGTTTAAGACACTCATCTCCCGCTTGATGTCCATACGTGTCGTTATATGCCTTAAAAAAATCAATATCACACAAAATTAACGACAGAGGCGCTTGCTCCCGCGCCAATCGTTTCCACTCCTGCTGCAACGCCTCATCAAACGCCCGACGATTGGCAATCTGAGTCAACCCATCCAAATCAACCAACCGTTGCAACTCCTGATTCATTTCCTCTAACTTCGCCTTCAGCACCCGTTCTTGCTCAATTTTGCGGTGTAACTCCGCCATCACCCAATGGGTGTGCAGTAACCGCCGCACTCGTTGCCGCAGCACCGCCCAATGAATCGGTTTAGTGATATAATCTGTAGCGCCTGCTTCAAAAGCGCGGTCTACAGATTCCTGATTATTCAGTCCCGTAATCATCAACACAGGTGGGCATTCCTGACCAAATCGTTCCTGCAACTGAGCGCAACAGGTAAACCCATCCATCACAGGCATCATCGCATCCAACAAAATAATATCCGGTAACTGTTCGGTGCAAAACGCCAGACATTGATGCCCATCCCCCACTTCTGACACCCGATATCCCTCCTGTTCCATCGCCCGACGCAGCACCAGGCGTAGGGTCTTTTCATCATCCACAATCAAAATCAGGGGCGGGTCACGGTGAAAGTCAGGCTGATTCATTATAGTTTCCTCGGATGCTCTTGTTGCAACGCAGTGACAACTCGCTCATACTCCGCATCAAACTGGGAAATCAGAGTGGCTGCACCCTCTAGGTTTCCCGTGCGACCCAACGCTTCTAACTCAGCACACAGTTTCGCCAAACCCGTTGCTCCAATCGTTAGACTCGATGATTTCAATGCATGGGCAGATTGGTGCAAAGCATTAGCATCATCATGAGCGATCGCACTCCGAATTGCTTGTACCCTAGGTGGGGAGTCTTCCAGATAACTGTCAATCACTTCCGCGATTAACCCCTCATAATCGTCTCCGGCAATTTCTCTTAAATCTTGCAGCACTTGCTGATCCAAAGCAGGGGTAGCACTGGAGTCTGAGGTTATTTCTGGCACAGATACGTCCTCTGAATAATCCGTTATACTATCTCTGCCTTCTTGATCCAGCACTTGAGCATAAGTGGTTAAGACTTGAACCAGGGCTTCCGGTCGAATCGGTTTACTGATATAGTCATTCATGCCCACTTGCAAACATTGTTCTCGGTCTCCCTGCATCGCATGAGCCGTCATGGCAATAATCCAGGGTTGGCAAGCTGACGACCATTCAGCCCGGATGCGGCGAGTTGCCTCCAATCCGTCCATTTCTGGCATCTGCACATCCATGAAAACAACCTGATAGGACTTACGACGCAGGGATTCCAGCGCCTCTTGTCCATTGTTCGCCACATCGGCGCGATATCCTAAGCGCTGCAACATCTGGCGAGCCACCTTTTGATTAACCGCCACATCTTCGACTAGCAGAATACTTAACGGTAGCCTCTGGGCAAACTGAGCCTCAATCAGTCCCGATGAGCGATCGCCTGGACGCACCGAAATCCGCCTACGTCCTAAAATTGTCACAAAAATATTATAAAGCTGGGATTGCTTAATCGGCTTGGTCAGAAATGCCGCAAAGTTTGGCATATCATGGGGTTGATAGGGGGTTTGCCGACCCACAGAACTGAGCATGACCAAGGGGAGTTGTTCACTGTTCGGTAACGCCTGGATTTGTAACGCTAAGGTCAAACCATCCATTTCTGGCATTTGCCAATCCAAAACCACCAGATCAAAGGGTTCTGAGTCGGCTAACCAATTTAGCGCTTGCTCTCCTGATGCGGCTGTTGTCACATCCATTCCCCACGACTGCGCCTGTAGGGTGATAATCTGCCGATTCGTCGCATTATCATCCACTACCAGTAACCGTTTTCCCCGTAACTCCGGTTGGGGTGTATCCAACTCCGCCGTGACCGAATTGGGGTCTGATTTCACTACAATCGTGAAATAAAACGTCGAACCTTTCCCTACCTCACTTTCCGCCCACAAGCGCCCGCCCATTCGTTCACTCAAGCGCTTACTAATCGCTAAACCCAAACCTGTCCCCCCATAATTGCGCGTCATCGACGCATCCACCTGAGAGAACGGTTTAAACAACCGATTCATGCGATCGCGCGGAATGCCAATTCCCGTATCTCTGACCATAAATTGCAGTTCGTAGGTTTCTTCGACTTCCAGACGTTCCACCGGAACATCTCCCCCAGCTCCCTCTGCTTCCCCAGCTCCCTCTGCTCCCTCTGCTCCCCCAGACACTGCCCGACTCATCACCGATACCACCACTTCCCCCTGTTCCGTAAACTTCACCGCATTACTCAGCAAATTCACCAGAATCTGTCGCAGGCG
The DNA here is from genome assembly GCF_040221695.1 of Coleofasciculus sp. E2-BRE-01. Taxonomy (NCBI): domain Bacteria; kingdom Bacillati; phylum Cyanobacteriota; class Cyanophyceae; order Coleofasciculales; family Coleofasciculaceae; genus Coleofasciculus; species Coleofasciculus sp. E2-BRE-01. Next base: position 46,509 of record NZ_JAVKEA010000234.1, read on the forward strand.
GGTAATATCACCCACAACTGTGGTCGGTGTTTGGGGTTGACCCTGAGCGAAGCCGAAGGGTTCAATTAAATAAGCGAGTTCCAATCCCTTCGCCGCCGTTTGAGAGGCAACTAAATCCAACGCTTCCTCAATACAAACATGCACATCAAAGGGGTGTTCCTCTAACTCCAATTTTCCGGATTCTATTTTCGAGAAGTCCAGAATATCATTAATAATCGTCAGTAACGCTTCACCACTGCTACTAATCGTATTGGCAAAGTCTTGCTGTTGGGGCGTCAACTCAGTATCCAACAACAATCCAGCCATACCAATTACCGCATTCATCGGCGTGCGGATTTCATGGCTCATCATTGCCAGAAACTCACTTTTTGCCCGATTAGCGACTTCGGCTTCCCGTTTCGCTTTATGTAAGGCGAGATTCTTCAGCGTCAATTCTTCCCGCCGTTGCTTTTCCTGTTCTAAGAGTTGAGCTTGAGCTAACGCAATCCCAACTTGCGCCGCCACCGCTTCTAACAGTTCAATTTCATCGTCACTCCACTGACGGAAGCGATCGCATTGATGCAGGCAAATAATACCATTGGTCTGCTCCTGATACGAAGTCCGCACCGAAAGCATGGATTTGAGATCCATCTGACGGCAAAGCTGATTCGCCCCCTCTAGTTGTGGATCAGTATAAACATTCTCGGAACTCACCGCTTGGTCTTGCGCCAGCACCGCTTGGGCGTGAGGATTGCCTACAACGGGAATCGTTTGCTGTCGGGTTGACTCATAACCGGGTTCTAGATACTCAGCCACCAACGGAATTTGCGGACAAGGCTTTGCCAAATAGGTATGAATCAGACAACGATTTACACCGAAAACCTGACCCACTTGCGTCGCCGCCGTCTGAAAGATATGCTTACTGTCTAAGCTTTGGCGAATTTCTTGGGTAATTTGTTTGAGCAGCAACATCCGTTGCAATTGCCGCTCTAATAAGGTTCTGGCTTGTTGACGTTCGATCTCATGACCCACCCACTGTGCCATGAGTTTGAGCAGTTGAGGAGACGCCGAGCGATTGTTGGCGGTGAGGGTGGTGCGACGTGGATGGAGACTTAAGAAGCACAGCGCCCCATAAACAGTCCCCGCTACCTTGACACTCGTACCCAGATAGGATTTAATCCCAAATGTAAGACAGGCTTGATGATTTGCCCATTCTGTATCTTCAGCCGACTCGAACGCGATCGGTTCCTGGGCGTGAATCGTTTCGCTGCAAATCGTCTGTCCTAATTCAAACGTATCTCCCGCCTGCACCTGTCGAGGTGATTTAGGCGGAACTTGAGCCGCAATCACCATACAGCGCCCTTGTTCAATCCGAGACACAATACCGACATCGTGACCAAAATGACGCCGCCCTAAGGCTAAGAGTCCTTGTAGGCGTTGCTCAAACGTGAGTTTGGGTGCAGCAGCCACTCGATATAAAGCCCGAATCGCGGCTTCGTCTTGGCGCTGTTGTTGTTCAATCTGTTTGCGCTCGGTAATATTACGGATAATCCCAATAATCTGATTGTCCAAAAATGGCACGAGTCGGGCTTCATAGTTTTGCTCCCCTGTCTCTAAGGATAAGGAATAGTCCAGACTAACTGGGGATTGGCTCTGAATTACCTGCGCGATCGCCCCCTGAATTTTATCACTCACATCAGCAGGGAGAACATTGTGTACAGGTTCTCCCAGAAACTGTTCTGGCTCAACGTATAATTCACCCACATTTGAGGCTTTATAGTCGAGAATCGTTCCCTCTTGACTCAAGCGAAAATATAAATCGGGAAGGGCGTTAAAAATCGCTTGCAGTTCTGAGTTTTTCTGATATAAGGCTTCCTCGGCTTGTTTGCGATGAGTAATATCACCAAAGGTAACGGCAAATCCGTCTCCTAATTTGACGGCGGCGATTTGAAACCAAGCCTGAATCCCTTCGTGGTGGTAATGAAATTCTCGCTCAATCGGAATCCCGGTTTCAGTTACCTGAACATAGAAATCAAAGAGTCCGTCTTGGCGATTTCCTGGCATTTCCATGAGCAAATACTGACCCATGAGTTGCTCACGGGTTCGTCCCACCATGCGTTCCGCCGCCGGATTAACCAGGAGCCATTTAAAATCAGTAATTATGCCCTGGCGATCGCGAACCGCTTCAAATGCCATTACCCCATCCAGGGAACTATTTAATACCCCCGATAGCAGGGATTGGGAATATTCGAGTGCCGCTTGACTTTCTTTCACATCCGTGATATCTATACAGGAACCGATATATCCCAGAAACCCCCGATTCGTGTCAAATCGCGGCACACCTGTATCTAAAATCCAACGATATTCCCCATCAGCGCGTCGCATTCGGTACTCCATGCGAAAGGTTTGGCGCTGGTGAAAGGAATGACTATAAATCTGTAAACAATTCTCCTTGTCCTCTGGATGTACCGCCTCTAGCCATCCCTCGCCCAGTTCATCTTCTAAACGGCGTCCGGTAAATTCTAACCAAGGGCGATTGAAAAACGTACAGCGTCCATCGGTTCCAGCCACCCACAACAGTACAGGCGCACTATCTGCCATGGTACGGAAACGAGCTTCACTTTCCCGTAAGGCGGCTTCGGCTTGCTTGCGTTCAGTTACGTCGTGAGCGACACAATAAATTAATCCTTCTTCCACTAAGGCTTTAGCATTCCACAACAGCCAGCGATAGGAACCGTCGGAACAGCGATAGCGATTTTCAAAAGCAATAGAGTCGTTCCCGGTTGTCAGTCGTTCAGCTTCCGCCAGAGTCACGGCGCGATCATCGGGATGAACCAATTCTAGATAAGGTTGGGCTAAAAGTTCGGCTTCACTCCACCCCAGAGTTTTTTCCCAGGCGGGATTCAGGCGTCTAAAATAGCCATCAAACCCCGCAATACAAAGCATATCAACGGACAAGTCAAAGATGCGATCGCGTTCTTGTTCGGCTTGGCGACGTTCACTAATATCAGTTTGAATGCCAATATAGTGGGTAAGTTTGCCATTGCGATCGCGGATGGGGGAAATGGACAATTCATTCCAGAAGCGTGTCCCGTCTTTGCGAGTGTTTTGCAGGATGACGTGACAGTCTTGTTCGTTTTTTAGCGCCGCTTTTAGTTTATCTAAGCCAGGTTGTTGCTGATTATCTCCTTGTAAGAAGCGACAGTTTTTTCCCAAAACCTCTTGAGCTGAATAACCAGTAATTCGCTCAAAGCCGGGATTGACGAAAATAATCGGGTTATCGGGTACATTTGGAGCAGTAATCAGGATACCATTACTACTGGCTGCGATCGCCCGTTCTAAAAGTTGTAAGCGCACCTCAGTCTGCTTGGATTCAGTAATGTCGCGGGTGACTTTGGCAAACCCCCGCAGGTATCCTGTTTCATCGCGCAGCGCTGTAATAATCGTTGTACACCAAAACTGGGAACCATCGCGCCGCACGCGCCACCCTTCATCCTCAAATCGACCCGTTTCGGCGGCAATTTTTAAGGATTGTTCGGGTTTACCATTTTCTTGATCGTCCTTGAGGAAAAAACACTGATAAGATTGACCAATGATCTCTGATGCTGAATACCCTTTCAGACGTTGAGCGCCTGCATTCCAGCTAACAATCTGACCCTCAGTATCGAGCAGGTAAATCGCATAGTCTTTGATCCCGTCAATCAGCAGGTTTAAGCGTTCATCACTGGCTTGCAGGGCGAGTTCGGTTTGCTGGCGATCGCTAATATCGCGAATCAGCCAGAGAATTCCCACAACGTTTCCTTCCCTATCTTTAACCACACTATTGAGGGTTTCGCTGCTGAAACTATTCCCCGTTTGGCTTTGATAGTTTATCACTTTGGACTGATTAAAATCCGCCGAATCCGGATTCATTGTCTGTGAATCAAACTCCTCAGGATTCGCATACAACTGCGATAAGGGTTGTCCCCCTAAGGATTCGGGTTGATACCCAAAAAGCTGATTAAAAGCGGAGTTAACCTTAACAATAAAACCGTCTGTATCCGTAACAACTACTGCCTGAGGAATCGCTTGAAACAATAGGGCGAAGTCGATTGGTATTGTTTTAGTCAACTGTTCTGGGGAATTGGCAAAAGCGGTAGCATTTATTTTTCGTTGAGTTTGTCTTAAGCCGACTAAACCTATAGCCAGTAACCCCATGACAGCGAAGACACCGCCATACATTAGCACTGGGGGAATTGGGCTGGAATCCAAAAGCCAACCCGTTAAATTACACCAATGAATCAACCCATCGATTAACAGTCGATTGAAAAAGGGAAACATACAAACTCTACCGAGCGGAGAAACTTGGACTTATTTCAGTCAGCGATAACGATAAAGGGACTGAACATAAGGATTCAGGGTAGCACACGCGGACGTCAGGAAAACCGACTATTCAAATCAGTGAATCTAGTCATGGCAAAATGCTTTTGACGTTTGATGTCCAAGATCGTGCGGTACTAGGGTAATGCAGTGACAGTTTCCCTCCCCATATCCCAGAGTCAAAGTTACGATTTTTTCTGACTTTAGAAACATCCCTGTTGCAAAAGCGGGTCGGTTATATCTGCCATGCATAGAGTTGAACACTTAATTAGTTTATCTACCCACAACTAGACTGCAAAGCTCTGTGTAGCTTTTCCTGATTTGTCGGGCTAAACTGCAAAAAAAATTAAAAAAAATTTACGTATTGATTAGCAAATCAATAAATTCTAATACCAGCATTAAATGGCAAAAAAGTCAAATAGTTTGTAGTTTTTCTAGAGGAATTTACCACTCAATGCAGCAACAAAAATCGAGAGTGGCAAGCCGTCTCTTGATTGTGCCTAATCTGACTGAAAGCGATTAGTCGGGTTCTAGACATTCAGCTATTTTGCCGCTACCCACTTCAGAATTCGTTTATTAATGATTCCTCCAGGTTAATGGCAAGGTGAGAAAAAATAGAACAGCTTAATTTCTATAATAAACGATCAAGCACGCTATTGAAATACTCGGCGGCGCTATCTGGGCTAAATCAAGACAGTCATAGACGTGGCTGTGCCAGAGTTTTCAGTATGCTAACTTAGCTAGGGATTCGCAAAAGCGCGTATCCTCAACCCTGAGAATCCTCGACGACAGTGAAAGCCCATGCAAATCTATACCAGGCAATTGCGGGTGCGGCATTATGAAATTGATGTCCTCGGACATGTCAACAATGGTGTTTACCAGAATTATCTTGAACAAGCCGCCGTGGAACACGCCCAACTGCTGGGTTACTCTTTGGCACAATGCCGAAATCTAGGAGGTGTGTTTGTCATGCGTCGGATTGAAATTGACTATCTGCGTCCAGCAATGGCAGATGATACCCTCGAAATCACCACTTGGCTACAGCAAATGAAAGGAACCCGGGCGATTAGACGCTATGAAATTCATCGATTGGGAGAAGTGCAACCCTTAGTCATTGCCGAAGCAATCTGGGTGTGGGTGGATGGGGTTACGATGCGCCCACGGGGAATTCCTAAAGAGATTCTGACGACTTTCGAGTCAATCCAACCCTCTGATGAGCTGTCATGCACTTAATTTTAATCCCACTCACTTAAGCTTAATGTATTAATTAAGCTTAAGGTTAAGAATTAAACCAGACTGAAATTATTATCCATTCAGTATAAGGTCGCATTGAGGTAGATTTCGCAAGCGAAGTAATTAAATTTTGGCGTGTTACAGGAGCATACTCGAAACAAATACATTTACAAAATGCAGAAACAAAAACGTTTATTTCAGTTGGCATTATTCTTATCTCTGATCGCATTAGCTGTGTCACTGGTTGTCAATATCTTCCTCTTCTCCCAAGCCAAATCGTACTACCTGCAACTGAATAAAACCAATCTCGATCCCCTCGGACTACAAACCTTTAGTGGGGATTCGTTAGCTGATCGTTCATCGAGTGACTCTCCAGTAACCGTTGTCTTCTTTGGTGACTCGCGAGCAGCAATGTGGGTTGAGCCAGACAATATCAACGATGTTTCTTTTATTAATCGTGGCATTGGTAGTCAAACATCCACTCAGGTATGGGGACGTTTTGATCAACATATTTTACCCTTACATCCCGATATTATCGTTGTGCAAGTTGGAATTAACGACTTGAAAACAATCCCGCTATTCCCTAAGCAAAAAGCCACCATTATCAGTAACTGTAAGACTAATATTCACAAGATTGTCGCTCGTGCAGTCAAACAGGATGCCACCGTTATTTTAACCACCATTTTTCCCATTGGTCCGGTTCCCCTGATTCGTCAACCGTTTTGGTCACCTGATGTCGCCAAAGCAGTTGAGGATGTCAATGCTTACCTCTACTCGCTAAAAGCCAAAAATGTCTTAATTTTAGATGCCTATTCACTTTTGGTAAAGGAGCAGCAGGTTAAAAGCCAGTACGTTTACGATACGTTACATATCAATCCTAGGGGGTATCAGGCGCTCAATCAGGAGTTAAAAAAAATGCTCTTGGCTGGATTAGTAAAGATTCATAAATAATAAGTAATAATTCAATGGGTAGGATGGGTTTAGCTATTCAATCAAGCCTAGCTAGTAATAATTGCTTGACCTGAGGATTGGCAGCAATTATAAAATTAGTATATCTATCCATGGGCAGAAGATAAGGTTATCATTAGCCGCTATGATTAGCATTTCAAGCCAATTTCGGTTTGACACTTTAAAGGAGATGGCAATGTTACAATTTTTAATCAATTTTCAGCGACGGATTGGCAAAATGCTTTGGGCTTTAAGTTTAATTACTTTAATCAATCTAGGGGGTTTATTACTCCTGAGCAATCAAGCCGCATTAGCTGACTCTGATACACCCTTGACGACTCCACCAAAAACAGAAAAGACCGAATTAGGATTGCCACAGCAAGAGAAAGAAAAAGCCTACGAAGAAGCCAAAGAAGCACTGTCGAAAGATCCGAAAAAAGGGGTGGAAAAACTTTACGAGGAGGAAAAGAAAAAGTATGAAGAATCTCAGCCCGACAAGAATGTGTTAGAAAAAGCGAAAGATATGATTGAAGGGCTAACAAACAACGATTAAACGCAACTGAAGTTCCCCAGTTAAAAAGTTCACCGGGCGACTATTCACCAGTGTTTAGTCGTCCTGTTTGTAGTTTGTAGTAAGGGCTTTAGCCTATCATCACTTCAACGTAGGAACTAACAGTTGTATAATTTAACTGTGCAAGGTTAGAGTTTGTAGTCAGGGATGCGAGCCTATAAGCGCTTCAACGTAGGAACTAACCTCAACGTTATACCGGCGCTAAAGCGCAACTACAAGCGAAATGTAAACTTTATGTTAAAAAAGTAACGAAAACTACACGTTATTGGCAATTTAATCAAATCTCGTGAAATAATCGTAGTAAGGACAAATCGCACCGACTTTAATCTTTTCTAGAGCAAGGAGAGATTAAGCCGTTGTTTTGTTCATCGACAAGCGCGATCGCGCCTATATATAAGTTTTGCTTAATTTGAACCAAAAATTACTCAACTGGCGCTGGAGTCTGGACATTAGGGACTTGAATCGCCAAGCAAGCTGTGCTGGTGATTGAGTTTCCTGGTTCAATCCCAATCCCAGGGGGCGATTTGTCTTGCGATGAAATTCTCTCTAATTTTAGTTTAATCCCTTATCTTTATGAGGAACAATGGAATGTCTGATTCATTATTAGCGGATGCTGGCACCCGATTGCAAGCGGCGATGAAACATGTCTCGATTTCCGAAGATGCGATCGCACGCTTAAAGCATCCTAAAATGAGCCTGAGTGTGTCCATCCCGGTTCGCATGGATGATGGCTCATTAACCATGCTACAAGGATATCGAGTTCGATATGATGACACCAGGGGACCCGGAAAAGGCGGTGTACGCTATCATCCCAACGTTACCCTGGATGAAGTTCAATCCCTCGCCTTTTGGATGACATTTAAATGTGCGGTATTAAATTTACCGTTTGGTGGTGCGAAGGGGGGAGTCACGGTTAATCCCAAAGGCTTATCCAAACTGGAACTCGAACGCCTCAGTCGAGGCTACATTGACGCGATCGCCGATTTTATTGGACCCGATGTAGATATTCTCGCCCCTGATGTTTACACCAATGCCATGATTATGGGGTGGATGATGGATCAATATAGCATCATTCGGCGTCAAATTAGTCCCGCTGTCGTTACGGGTAAACCTATCACCATGGGTGGAAGCGTGGGGCGCGATGGCGCAACCGGTACGGGGGCTTACTTTGTGATTGAATCCATGGCACCTAAACTGGATTTAATTCCCCAATATACGACAATCGCGATTCAGGGATTTGGTAAAGCCGGGGCGGTATTGGCAGAATTGCTGGCGAAAGCGGGGTATAAAGTTGTTGCCATCAGTGATTCTCAAGGTGGAATTTATGCCAAAAAAGGCTTAGATATTCCCAGTATTCGCCAGTATAAAATGTCAAGTCAAAGTCTGCAAGCGGTTTACTGTCAAGACACGGTTTGTAATATTGTTGAACATGAACAGTTAACCAATGCCGAACTCTTAGCCTTAGATGTAGACATTCTAATTCCGGCGGCGTTGGAGAATCAAATTACCCACGAGAATGTTAACGATGTCCGCGCCCGCTATATTTTTGAAGTCGCCAATGGTCCGATTACTTCAGAGGCGGATAAGGTTTTAGACAGCAAAGGAATTCTCGTATTTCCCGATATTTTGGTTAATGCGGGTGGGGTGACAGTGAGCTATTTTGAATGGGTACAAAACCGCAGTGGACTCTATTGGAAAATGGCAAAAGTGAATGAAAATCTGAAGCAGAAAATGGTGGAAGAAAGCCAATATATTTGGTCAATTGCCAAAGAGTTAGCGGTTTCCCTGCGAACCGCCGCTTATGTTCATGCGTTGAATCGCTTAGGGGAAGCCCTTAATGCTAAAGGAACCCGAGACTACTATGTCAATGGTCGCATTCCTGGCATGAATTCCCGGTAATTTATTCACGCGATCGCGAGGGCAGGGGTAGGGGCGGGTTTTACCAATAACGTTGTTAAACCTGCCTGTCTTGCGAGGATTTATCAGTTTCCCTATCACTCCAGAGGCTGAATACACGTTGAAATTAAACGGTTAATTTTGCATCAAGTTGTAATTCACATTCTTTAAAAACATAGTTAACCGCCGCAAATAGCTGATCCAAATCCTGAAGGAGATAGCGGTTAATATTTTGCGTAAATGACATATTTTCTAACTTACCAAATTCCCAATACTTTCCATTCGAGACAATGCCAAAAACCGTAAATCCTAATTCATCATTCAGTTTTTGCGCCGCCACCATTTCCGCAAGACACTGCCCCCACCCCTCAGTAAACTTATCTTGTTTGGCTTCAACCAATAAAAAATAAGGCTGATCAAACACAATTTTTCCCAAAAGAGAACGTTTCGCCAAAATATACTCAGGAAAACCCGATAGGTTTTCATCGTAGATCAGTGAATGATGACCCCATAAAACAAAGTTACTTCGATAGCATTTCCAAACCTCTTTCAGAACGGGATAAATTAGATTCTCACAAATTGAAAATTCTGAAGCATTAGGTACTCCGTCTTGGAGTACAGTTTCTAAATCGTCTCGGAAATAGTCAGATATGGCAAACTCAAGTTCACCCATGAAATTGGCTTCTGTGTAAGTAATTTGAAATTCTTGGAGAACTGAACTGATATCTTTATAACGACTGAAAGCCATCTTAACCTCCTGAAAAGAGATTCTCCTGTATTTATGGTAATCAGGAAAAGATATTGAATAGGAACAAAAGCTTGCTGGATAAGGCATTTCCTCTACCCTGTTCCCAAAAACTAGGGTTTTCACCCTGAAGGGGTGACAAGCTAAGTCACAGGATGCTTCGCTTTTATTGCACGGAAGGGGGAGAATTCAAAGCCTCTCTCCTTGTAGGAGAGAGGTTTGGAGAGAGGTTTTCCAGATCCCGACCAAAAGTAAGAAACCCGACACCCGACACCCAGTAGTACCCTCAAGTCTCTTGTCACCCCATCAAGTTTTCACCATCAGTACCGAAGAGCCGAGCTTAGAACCACTATAACCACCAAGCGACAAGCTTGTAATACCATTCGTCCTCAACTACCTCGTAAAATTACTGCTGGTTTTGCTGAAATCAGACGCCGGATGTTTCACTTCGTAAGCATTCAACTTATTATTTAGTTCTCGAATGCGGCGGGAGAGTAAGCGGATAATATTAATCGCAATTCCTGGCGTCTCATCAATAGCGTCATACAATTGCAGTTGAGTCAGCATCAGACATTCGCAGGTTTCCAATGTCGTCACCGAAGCCGAACGCGGTTCAGCATCAAACAGTGACATCTCGCCAAAACAAGCACCTTGCTTCAGATAAGCCAAATCGCGATCGCCAATGTGAACCCGCACGGAACCGGACACCACAATATACAGCGATCGCCCTTCTTCCCCTTGGGTAACAATCGTATGATCACTCGGAAATGATAGCTCATCCATAACCGAAGCAACGCGCACCAGAAAATCGTCCCGTAATTCCTGAAAAATAGGGACGCCCCTGACAAAAAGTAAACGCTCAACGCTGGTTAACATGGGGTTAGCGGGTAGCTGCTGGGGATTGGTGCTAAGTATAGCCGAACAAAGGTCTAGTTTACTTTATCCCACTTTGACTGATAATAGAGGAATTGGGGAACCATAAACACACCAATTTGCTTGATATCCCTGAAAATTAAGCCAATAAACCCTTTTCTGTCTGCTCCATCAGCTCACCAGACCAAATTCGTTACTCATCTGTTGAGCTACCGCCGCCACCAACCGATCGGAATCATGCTTGAGCATCGGTAGTAATTCGATACAAGAACGGGGCGATGCGGCTTTCAAATAGGTTAAAACCGCTTCTCGGACAAAACCCGTGGGATGACGCAGACAGACTAACGTTGCTGCTGGTGTCAAACTGATATGACTCCCCCGCGCTAAATGGAAACAACAAGCCAGCGTCCAATCCGAGAGAAAATGACGGAACTCAATCAATCGTCGCAGGCGATCGCTGGGATTCATCGGTTGATAAGACACCAGTTCTTGCAAACATTCCAGCTTTTCGCCAAAGGAACGGCGATCAAACAGGGCTAAAAAAGCTTGCTTTTGGGGAATGTCTATGGTATTGTCTAGTATTTCTATCCCCATAGCAATATTAGATCGGGACTCAGATTGCAGATTAAAGGATGCCGCTTGAATTGCACCAACCGGATAAAGAAACTTCATCAGCAGAAAACAATTCTCCAGCAAATCCTTTTGCTGATCATTTAACGCTCGTCGCAGCAAATCTGCCTCCTGTCCACTGATCAGTTCTGGCTTCAAATCCACCAGAGCGGCATAAATCTGACCCAAAAACAGCAGTTCTTGCTCAATTAACGTCTCAATCCCACTCCGTCCCAACTGATCTAGCACCACATCGATTCCTTGCTCATTGGGAATTTTCAATAAGCTGCGGAGAATATTACGACGGCTGATCCCCCAACTCGTCATTAACTGTTGCACCAGATAGTTCAGGGTTTCGGGTGTGCCAATCTCCGCCAACGCCGTCCAAGCTTGTACCCGAACTAAATCCGGTTTATGGATATCTTCTGCCAACTCCAGCAGCAACGGAATGGCTTCATTCCCCAGACGTACCAACGCCATGCGAGCCGCTTCACGAGTCGATTTGTAATAAAGTCCTCGTACTAGCGATGGATAAGACTCTTCCAAATGAGTTGCCGCAATCACCTCTAATAAAGCGCAACGAACACGCAACGATTCATCTTTTAACAGATGAGGAATATAAACTCTCAAGGCTTGCAAATACTCTGCCTCTCCTAAGGCTCGTGTCCCCATAACTCGTTCTCGTTCCCGTTTTGAGTTCACCATTCGCCGCAGGATCTCTGTCGCTTCCGCCTTCTCTTGCGGGGTTCCCCGACGCAAGATAATCGCGGCGGCTGTGGCTCGCACCATCGGATCAACGGTTCCATGGAGATAAGGTTTAATCGTGTCAATATCCAATTCCGGTTGAGTCAACCAAACATAACGCAGCGCCAACGCCAACACTTCTGGCGGCGGTTTCTGCTCAATCAAGACTTGCACGTCCCGACAATAGGCGGGGTTGGGATACTCCAACATCGCCTCTAGACTCTGACACTGAAGCGCAATAGAAAGGCGAGGCAAAAGGGGAGCCAGTACCTCACCCACATTCGTGGGGTCAATCTGGGATAACAGTTGAATACAAGAGCGTTTATCCGCTTCCGTACCCGGTTGCTCTAAGGTTTCTATCACCGTTCGCTTGAACGCCTTTAAGTCAACATCAGAAAACCCTAAGCGTCCTTGTTCAGCGCTATCAACCAGCAAGGTAACGTAAGTCGAGCGCATCGACCAAGCACTCAGCAACCAGATTAGGGAGAAAAACACAATGGCAAGAATAAACATACCACTCTGCCATTGTTGAATTTGGGTTTCTGGCTGTCCTGGGAATAGGTGATGCAACAGCCAAATCCCAGCGAGCATACTTATGCCTGTAACACCCGTGGTTATGGGTTCTGCAATTCCCTGTACTCGGGTTTGCAGGGCATTACGAATTCCTTCGGGTATCGGTTGAAACAAGAACGGTTCAATGCCAGCAATTAAGGTATAGCGCAGGAGTTCGTCAATAAACCGCAGAAAAATTAGACCGACGAATAATCCGGTCACAAATCCGGGAATGGTAATGACTGCACCGAATAGCTTAATCACCACATCCAGTAAACCACTCAATGTGATTAAGCCCATAATCGCTAAGGACGCAGGTAGCATCATCGCCGCGACAAAGACGCCCAGACGTTCCACGGCGCGACTGGATAGGAACCACTGAGAGGTGAGTTCAAATATGCCGACAATCCCACTGAATAACCCCAAAAACCCAGCAATATCTGAGGCTTCTAAATTTGCCTCTAATTGACCCAGATATTGGAACTCTACCAGCAGATACAGGGCTTCACCGAGAATAAAAAAGGCAAATAACGGCACAATATAGCGTTGTAGATGTCCGGTCGTGCGGCGAACCACAAATTTCTGGTCATCGTCTTCCCAATCCCTTGTGGGTAAGTTAGGAAAGGCTTGCTGGTAGCGTTGGGTTAAATAAAACAAAGTGCCAGCGCCAACCATCATCATCAACGCCGCCACCACGAGAACGTTTTGAATTGTGCCGACAACCAACAGCAGCAGGGGTAAAGAAAAGCCGGAGATCACATCAGCCACTAAGAGTCCTGATGACACAATCGGATAGGTGCGCTTAATTTCCCGAATATTGAATAATTGATTCGCGGCAACTTGAGAGTTGAGATCATTGAGAACTTCGACCGCATCCATCCACAATCGCAACAGAAAAACGGTACCCAAGGCGATTAACCCGTTTAAATAGCTAAAGCCTAGGGTCAACCGTAAGATCAACAAGGGTACGCACGTTAGGAAAGCGACTGTGACCAAGACACCCCTCATCGGTACCCGTTCTTGTAGCCAAGAGTATAAGACACCTAGCCCAGACACCATCAGGGAGCTGGCGATATAAATGACGGGTAACCACCTCGCACCGTATTCGTCCAAGAACAGTGCTGTCGCACTATACTCAAACCAAAGCAGCCCAACTGAGGTAGCGGTGTAGAAGGCGAACATCAAAAAGGTGCGCTCGCCTTCTTCTGGACGAAGATTGACCCATTCTAGGATTCGCCGTACCCATTCATTTTGAATGCGAGTACGAGTTTGTAGTTTCATTTAGCAGTTTTTCCTTAGTCGTTAGTCCTGAGTCATTAGCTATAGTCCATAGCGGCTAACCCATGACTAATGACTAATGACCAATGAACCCAAGTCTTATTTTTTGGAAGAGAGTAGCATCATCATATTACGACCTTCCCGTTTGGGGGCTTGCTGCACTTCAGCAACGTCCTGTAAATCCGTTGCCATGCGCTTGAGCAAGTCTTCGGCTAAGTTGGCGTGCTGAATTTCTCGCCCCCGAAAGGTAATCGTGGCTTTAACTTTATCTCCTGATTTCAGAAAGCGCCTAGCGGCGTTGACACGCACCTGGTAGTCATGATCATCAATCTTATAGCGCATCTTGACTTCTTTAACGTCCGCCGTGTGTTGCTTCTTCCGGGCTTCGCGGGCTTTCTTCTCCTGTTCAAATTTGTATTTGCCGTAGTCCATGATGCGGCACACGGGCGGATCTGCCTTATCGCTAACCAAAACAAGATCCAATTCTTTTTCCTCAGCGATGCGTAAAGCCTCTTGAGGAGCAATGATTCCTAGCTGTGTGCCATCGGTATCAATCGCACGAATCTTAGGATAGCGGATTCTTTCGTTGATTTGGGGTAGATCGCGTTGGCGTCTTCTATCACTCACGGGTGTCTGCTTGAATTTCTAGTTGTTAAGGGTTGGATAAAAGTAAGCGGATTTTACTTGCCATTTTACTGACTCTGATCCAGTTTCTGTCCATCTTTTTAACGTAACTTCCAAATTGCCGGAGGATAGCAGAGAACCCTCGCGAGAGAGGGAATATTTGAAGCGTTTGTTAGTCCTGATTTTTCCTGGGTTATGGGGCATCTGCCGTAGAGAGTACCCTGAAGAAACCACTACAATAATAGGTAAGGAGTTGTAAACGTTTTTGAAGTTGAGGCATGGTGTGAATCCATCGGTATCGTGGCAGCAACGAGTCGGCAATCAACGAGACTGGGTTTGGCAAGGTTGGCAGACTCGTTACACTTATATTCGTCCACCGCAGTCTCACTCAACATTGACTCCTCCCGTTCTGCTGCTGCATGGATTTGGTACTTCCATCGGACATTGGCGTCATAACCTACCTGTACTGGGTCAGAACTACCCGGTTTATGCGCTAGATCTGTTGGGGTTTGGCAGTTCGCGTAAAGCTGGGACAACGTATACGATTGAGTTGTGGGTCAATCAAGTTTATGAATTCTGGCGAACCTTGATCCAACACCCCGTAGTGTTAGTGGGTAACTCAATCGGTTCACTGGTGGCTCTGAGCGCAGCCGCCACTCACCCGGAGATGGTTAAGGGACTTGCCTTAATTAATTTACCGGATTTTTCCCTGCGAGAAGAGGCACTTCCGACTTGGCTGAGACCTGTGGTATCAACAGTTGAGGGTCTAGTCGCGTCTCCTGTGGTTCTCCAAAGTCTTTTTTATCTGCTGCGACGCCCATCAATTGTCCAGAAATGGGCAGGTCTAGCTTATGCTAACCCCAGGGCTATTGATGCAGAATTAGTAGATATTTTGACACAACCAGCTCGCGATCGCGGGGCGGCGGCTACATTTAGTGCGCTGTTTAAAGCGATGACCTCATCTAAATTTGGTCCTCCGGTCAAATCGGTTTTGCCAACATTGGATAGTCCTATACTGTTAATTTGGGGGCGTCAAGACCGGATGATTCCTTCCCAGTTAGCCCAGCAGTTTGCCGCTCTCAACCCGAATATCAAGTTGATCGAGTTGGATAATGCGGGTCATTGTCCTCATGATGAATGCCCAGAACAGTTTAATCAGATGTTACTCGATTGGTTAGCTGGGATTTAGTTAAGTAGATAGGCACAATAAAAGTTAATGGCTCTGATCGTCATTTGTCATTTGTCATTCGTCATTTGTTGATTGTTCATGGTTCATCGGTAATCCTCTTCCCCAGCGCCCCCAGCTTCCCCAGCGCCCCCAGCTTCCCCAGCTCCTTCTGCTCCCCCAGCGCCCCCAGCGCCCCCAGCTCCCTCTGCTCCCCCAGCTCCCTCTGCTCCCCCAGCGCCCCCAGCTCCCCGCCTCCTGCACCTCTGGGTTAAGATCAAAGCGGAATGAGAAAAGTCTCCCGCTTGCATTGAACTATGAACAGCGCTAATTATACAGATACCTTAGACTGGACACCCGAAGCTAAGGCTAAACTCAAAAAAATACCGTATTTTGTGCGTACTCAAGCTCGACAACGGATTGAGCATTTAGCTCGTGAGGCTGATTTGGATGTCGTTACCGTAGATATTGTCGAGCAAGCTAGGATTGAGTTTGGTCAATAGGAACTAACGTTTACAAGCGGACGCAAGGAGAGCTGGTCATTCCCACAAGTTCATGACTTGTTGACAGGCGCGACACGTTAGAGTTGTCGCCGTAAAGGTTAGGACAGACTTATTACTTGTTAGAGTCCGCTAACTGTGGTTATTGCACCGATGCTCTAGAAAATCCCTAGATGTCTCAACTATTATATAGGCTTGTATTGCAGTTATTCTCATGCCATTGATAATCCTGGTTGTAGATGACAACCTAGGTACTCGTCTTTCTGTGAGCGATTACCTGGAAATGTCAGGCTATTCAGTTGTAACGGCAGAAGATGGTCAAGAGGCTCTGTCTCTGATTGACAAGTATCATCCTCACCTAATCGTCACCGATATCAATATGCCGAAATTGAATGGCTATGAACTTGTGCAACAAGTTCGGAAACGACCAGCTTTCCGCTTGTTACCTGTGGTTTTTTTAACGGAGCGCAGTAGTACTGAGGAGCGGATTAAGGGCTACCAGTTAGGATGTGACTTGTATTTGCCCAAACCCTTTGAAATGAAGGAATTGAGTGCTGTAATTCGGAATCTGCTGGAACGGTCTCAGATGATGCAAGCCGAATTGCGATTCTCTTCGACTGATACAGGACAATCACCCCCATCGCCGGAGACTCCGGATACTCTGCCAAAATCCGAATCAACTCCTCGTGCGATCGCCTCCCCCACCTCCCCATCCAATGTACTGCATCTGACTCAACGGGAACAACAGGTTTTAGACTTACTGACCACAGGGTTATCCAATAGCGAAATTGGGAACAAGCTACACCTGAGTCCTCGGACGATTGAAAAATACGTCAGCAGTCTCCTGAGAAAAACAGAAACCAGCAACCGAGCCGAAATTGTGCGTTTTGCCCTAGAAAATCATTTAGTGGATTGACTAAATCACTTTGCTATGATATGTATTTTCGTTGGCTGATTCATGATGGAAATCGCAGTATGAGCGGAGTCGTTCATTTCTGTCAATCAGTTGACCGAAAAATAGGGGGAGGCAAGAGGGGGTGGAACGCAAGCCCCTATCATTTTATGTACATAGATCCGCAGTACGGTATCACCAAGCTGATCAGAATCATGAAAGGGCGTTCCTCTCGATACCTCAGACAAGAATTCTCTTGGCTCAAGAGTCGAATTCCGACACTGTGGACAAACTCCTATTTCGTTGCCACTGTGGGTGGAGCACCATTGAAAGCGGTTAAAAAGTACATCCAGGCTCAAAAAAACAAATAACAATGCTAGTCGCTTATACCTACAAGCTATCTCCTTCTCGCCAACAGGTGTTGGTAATGGACAATCACTTGGAGATGTTGCGACTCCAGTACAATTTCAGAATCAGAGAACGTACCGAGGCTTACGAGCAGGTATCTGCTCCAGTTCTGGGAAACTACTGCAATTTGAGAACCCAAGCAGAATGCTGTCCACTCACTTGCAGTGTCAGCAAGAATGCCTTGTATGGCGACCCTTGGACTCCTAAAGGGAAAAAGAGGGGTGCATTAGCTCAACAGGATGCAGACCTACCCAATCTGAAGCGGGAACGCCCTTGGTACAAGTCAATCCAGCACCACGTTCTCCAGCAGATGCTGAGGAGAGTTGAGAACGCTTTCCATCGGTTCTTTAAGGGAGAAGGAGGATATCCCAAACCCAAGCGTAGAAGCAAGTATCGCTCATTCAGTTATCCACCGGGAGATGTGCGGTTTCAAGGGAATAAGGTGAGACTGCCAGGAATCGGCTGGTGCAGATTCTTTCAGTCTCGTTCGTTCCCAGATGGGTTTGCGACTCGGACGGTTACTCTCAGGAAGAAGGCGGACGGCTGGTACATCTGTGTCCAGCTAAGTGATCAAACAGTTCCTGAAACTCCAACACCTGATACTGCTCATACAGCAATCGGTGTGGATTTGGGGATTAAGAAACTCGCATCAGTTAGCACTGGAGACTTAATTGCCAATCCCCAGTTTGGGAAGAAGGGACAGCGCCGCCGTCAACTCCTATCTCGCAGGGCATCCCGGAAAAAGAAAGGTTCTGCCCGTCGTCGTCAAGCCTATTCAGCTCTAGCTCGACTAGAGCAACGAGTAGAACGACAACGAACAGACTACCACTGGAAGGTTGCCCACCAGTTAGTAGGTTCTGCCGACTGCATCATCTTTGAAGATCTCAATATCAAAGGAATGATGGCACGGTGCAAACCTAAAGTAGACCCGGAAACCGGGAAGTACCTGAAAAACTCTCAGGCACAAAAGCGGGGATTAAACCGAGCTATAGCGGATGCAGCTTGGGGCGAATTGAAACAGAAGGTCAAAGTTGTGGCTGCCAAGTCAGGCGTTCTGGTTCATGAAATCAACCCCAAGCATACATCCCAGGAGTGTAGTTGCTGTGGTTATGTCAGTCCAGCCAATAGGGATAAGGAGAAATTCCTCTGCGAATCCTGTGGCTGGATAGCTGATGCGGACATAGATGCAGCCGGTGTAATTAGACAACGAGGATTGTCTGAACTTGGAATCAATATTCCACTACCCGTAGTCCACGGGAAAGTTACGCTCAAGGAGCCTGTAAAAGACAGGGTACATCAGTTGGGTTGCTAACTGAGCCTGAGAACCCTCGAATGGAATGGGAACAACTCAGTCTATTTGAGTGGAGGGAGGAGTGAGTAATTACTCTTCAGAATCCCCCGCATTCCATGCGCGGGGAGTCTTCAACACATTGCCAACTGATCTAAGGCACAATAGTAGTAAGGGCTAGCTGGAGTTGCTAGGGATCAATTTGAAAGAATTGACAATTAGTAACTCTAACGCTAAAATACCGAATTCACACTGCTTTAGACCATGCTTCAAGACACTCGAACCATACGCTACTATCAGCAACTTACAGATGCTCTAGTTTTTATGTGGAACCGGGGATATCGCTTTGACGAACTGCGTTTGTACATTGATGGCTATCTTGATGCTCTTCGACATAGTAACGCTATAGAAGTTTATTTGATTCATCGCTTGGAGGAAGATGCTGTTCGTTATCTACGCGATCCCTCCAACTTTGAAGCCGTACCCTTACCAGAACCCGAAACTGATTACTATTAAACCTGGATGAGGTACTTCGGTGTGGGAGCTCTCCCTTCACCTGTGTCAACTTAAGCCACAATCCTTGCTAATCTCCGGTAGCTCCCAGACGCGCCGTGGCACGTCTCTACATTGTTCTTAGGGCTATATTAGCTTCAGTTTACGCTAATATACGGCTTGCGCTCCTACATTTGGATGTACACTCAACACGGAAAAACTACATAGATTGAAAAAGCCTGCTTAAGCAGGCTTTTTGGTTGATTTTGCGCTTTTTAGCTTAGAACGGGAAAGATGTCAAGATGCCAATGCCACTTCAACCATCTCCTGTAATTCGCCGTTCTGATAAAGCTCGATCATCACATCTGAGCCACCAATGAACTCGCCATTCACGTAAACTTGGGGAATCGTGGGCCAATTGGAATATTCCTTAATGCCTTGACGCACTTCCGGATCATCGAGAACATTCACGGTTGCGTAGGAAACACCCAAGGTATTCAGGATTTGGGCGACATTGTTGGAAAAACCACATTGGGGCATCAGTTTGGTGCCTTTCATAAACACCACAATTTTGTCCTGGTTGATGAGCTGGTCAATCCGTTCTTTAACTGCTGGCGTCATAGCTTTGCTGAAATGTTTTGTGTAGTTTTGTATGGGTCTAGTGTAGCGAGAGTTTATACAGCCTGACGGGTAGCTTGCCAAGATGCAGGGGTATAGGTTTTCAGCGCTAGGGCGTGAATGGCTTCGCTTGCCATTGCTTGCTGGAGAGCGCCGTAGACAAGCTGGTGCTGTTTTACCAAGCTTTTGCCTTCAAACTGGGAGGATACCACGATCGCTTGCAGATGATCACCACCGCCGGTTAAGTCTTGTACCTGTACCTGAGCATCAGGAAGTTCTGCTTTGATCATTGTCTCAACTTGCTCTGGACTAATCATACCCACTCCATTTTTCTTCAACGTTCTACATAATTAATTTAACGTTCTGGAGTCACGGATGAAGTCGGTTCGCTATTGCCAGAGGGGGGGAAGGGAGAACCAACGAATCCCAATTCAAAAAGCTGCTGATAAGCTTTTTTGCCCAAATCACGGGTGGGATTCTGAGAACGAATGATCTGAATCAGTAAGGGAACCGCTAATTCCGGTTGATCTTGGGCGCGATGTACCAACGCCAACTGATAGGTGGCTTCATCCCGCATTTCTGCTGTCTTGAGTGCGTTTTGCCGATGCTCATTGAAAATCCGGTTATCAATTCCCGAAAAACTTTCAGCCAACTGCTGATAGAAATTAGACAATTGGTTGAAAACTTGACGCGCCTGCTGAAGTTTTTGAGAGGCTAACGTATAGTCTTGAGCTTCAATGGCTTGATTTGCCTCTACCATTAACCGCTGTCCCCCCTGTAAACTCAGCAGGCTATCGTCCTGAGTTAAGGGGCGTAGCTCAGTAGAATCATCTGGCTCAGGCTGCATTTGGCTGACCTCTTCTGGAAGCGCAGCCGCTTGAGTTTGAGCGTGGGCGGGAGATAAGAGCGCCACACTCGTTGTGAAGGGAAAGGCAACAAGGCAGGTAAAGCCAAGGCTATGAATCGTTCCAGAAGAGATCATGTAAAAAATAGGGATAGTATTTTAACAAACACAGAAACCTTTGGGTATCTTACCATCGCCAGATGCGGCAAGGGGAGTCAGATGATGATCGCTAGACTTGGGGGCAAGGAATTTGCCGTCCATCACTAACCATCAGCGATGACCCGATTACCAGGCAGTGGGGCTGTCTAAACCAGCTAGACTGAAACAATACCCGGAAGGTTTCTTAGAAATCCGGAGTAATAGGATCAAGAAAAATAGTCATAATTTAATGATCTTGTACGATTGACGAGTAATCTATTCTAAACCATGATCCCGCATCCTGATTCTCTGCCAGATGATTCTCCTCAAACCACGCCGATTCCCGAAGAAAGCATCGGTCTGCTCCTGCAACGGGGCGGTGAAGAACTAGGATTACTCAAGGTGCGCGATCGCTTCACCCTTTGCTCCCCTGAAATCCCCGTCGAGCAGCTAGAACAAGCCCTGAGTATCCACCACCAGCGCCAAATTCCCCGCACTCAGCTAGCCGAATTTACGGTTGACGCCGAACACCGGGATGAGACAATGCAAGCGGCACGCGATCGCGAAGATGTTGTCTTTGCTAGTCATGTTTACCAACTCAAGGACGATCCAGCGACCTTCATTTACCTGGGCGATCAACTGACGATTCAATTTCACCCCGACACCGATGACGCCACAATCTCCGCCATTGAGACCGAATTTGGCTTAAAATCCGTGCGATCGCTCATTGGTATTCCCAACACCTTTATCTTTCAACTCACCCCGAATTCCCCAGAGAATCCGCTAAAAATAGCCAATCGACTGATCACACGCCCCGAAGTCTTAACCGCAGAACCCCAGATCATTGTTCCCAAACAGCCGAGCTACCATCCCCAAGACCCCTTATACCCTCAACAGTGGTATCTAAATCACAATGGTGGTTCAAATTTAGCCCCACGTTCTCATATTGACGTAGAAAAAGCCTGGGATATTACCCGGGGAAATCGCTCCATTGTCGTGGCATTAGCCGATGATGCCATTGATGTCAACCACCCCGATTTTCAAGGCACCGGAAAAATTGTTGCGCCCAAAGACTTTAAAGACAAAGACTTTATTCCGCTACCCAGTGGTTCTGGTGAAAGTCATGGCACCGCTTGTGCAGGGATTGCGGTGGCTGAAGAAAATGGTCAGGGTATTGTCGGTGTCGCACCTGGATGTGCGCTGATGCCCATTCGCACTAGTGGGTATCTGGATGACACGAGTATTGAAGAATTATTTGACTGGGCAATTGAAAATGACGCCAGCGTCGTTTCTTGTAGCTGGGGTGCGGCAACAGTTTACTTCCCCCTCTCCCTACGGCAACGGGCTGCCCTAACCCGTGCGGCGACTGAGGGACGCGGCGGGAAAGGTTGTGTGATCGTCTTTGCCGCCGGAAATGCCAATCGCCCCATCCATGGCACCATCTTTGAGCGCGGTTGGACAAATGAGTTACTGCGTGGACCAACCAACTGGCTCAGTGGTTTCGCCGTACATCCAGATGTGATTGCAGTTTCGGCTTGCACCAGCCTGAGCAAAAAAGCGGCATACAGTAACTGGGGGACGAATGTTGCCGTTTGCGCCCCCAGCAACAATGCTCCGCCAGGAATGTGGTTTGAAAAAACAGGTTTTATTAGCACGGCGCCCCAAGTGAATGCCCCCACGCCGGGTAATGGTGTCTTTACCACCGACTTACTTGGCGTGGCTGGGTATGAAGTCGGTGATTTTGTCAGAAGTTTTGGTGGCACATCGAGCGCCTGTCCCGTTGTCGCGGGTGTGGCGGCGCTGGTTCTCTCAGCCAATCCTGATCTGACGGCGGAACAAGTCAAACGCATCCTACAAGATACAGCCGACAAAATTGTAGACCGTGATGCGGATTCCCAGCTCGGTATGCGATTGGGGACTTATGATACGAATGGGTATTCCCAGTGGTTTGGTTATGGTAAGGTTAGTGCTGTTAAAGCCGTACAAGCTGCCCAAAAGCAACGAGTTCAAACGGCTAAGGTTGCCCAAGTCTTAAAACGACGCAATGATCACAACCTAGCTATTCCTGATAATAATTCCCGTGGTGTGACTAGCACACTTCAAATTACTGAATCTGGTTTAGTGCAAGATATCCAGGTGACGGTGGACATTGAACATGACTTTTTGGGAGATTTAGAAGTGGAGTTGAGATCACCCAAGGATCAGACTGTACTCTTACAAAGTCGTACATTGGGTGTCAATACTCAACTCCAATACACCTATTCGGTAGACAATACCCCTGCGCTTAAGTCGTTACTGAATCAGGATAGTTTTGGTCATTGGCAGTTGCGGGTCATCGATTCTGTGCCGACGGATACAGGGAGACTTAAAAGCTGGGAATTAGTTATCGGAATTTGAATTTGTCATTTGTCATTCGTCCTTTGTCATTTGTCATTTGTCATTCGTCCTTTGTCATTTATTAATCAGTAATCAGTTATCCAAGGAAAGATGGTGTAGCTTGCACTACCGCATTTCCAGCAGTTTATGACATAAGATACAATAATAACTGAATCGATATATTGAGCTTCAGGGAATAGTAGGCATCTACGTGAATGGGGTTATTTTTGCTACGGTAATGTGGCTACTCAGCCGAATGGTTATCGCGATCGCTATGTTGGTGATTGCGCCCTTATTGCCTGCGCCACCTGGGGGCATTCAACCGACAGTTAGTTGGGATGTCTTTTTGGCGTGGGATAGTTATTTTTATGAGGCGATAACGATCTCAGGGTATGACTATGTTAATGATGGTCAGGGACATAATGTGGCGTTCTTTCCCTTGTTTCCCTTATTGGTTCGGGCGGTAATGAGTGGGGGATTGCCCTTTAACGTAGGGGGGACTGTTGTCAATAATCTGGCATTTTGGGGGGCGCTCATTGTTCTCTATGCTTGGATGCAAGAGAGTCATGGACAGAAGGTTGCCCGCTGGACAACAGCGGTTTTAGCTTGGTGTCCTTTTTCTCTATTTGGCACGGTAATTTATACGGAGGGGTTATTTTTGTTGCTGAGTACAGCCGCTTTGCGAGCTTATGATCATAAACATTATGGTTGGTCAGCGTTATGGGGAGGATTAGCCAGTGCGACACGATTACCAGGAATCGCTCTATCTCCAGCATTTTGGCTGGTGGCTTGGCGAGAGAAAAGACCTGCGATCGCGTATCTTCCTAGTTTAGCCACCGCCGGGGGAGTGGGACTCTATAGCCTCTACTGCGGGATTCGTTTTGGGGACATGCTTGCCTTTTTAAGAGTGCAACAGGCATGGCAACCTGAACAAGCATTTTACGGACAGGGCTGGTTGAAGATGCTGGTGCAAATTTCCGCCGGGACAGCCAACTGGAATCGGGGTTGGCTTCATGATCCGTGGCATCCCTTGATTTTTGTTACGATTTGTGCATTAGGTTATTTATTATGGCGATCGCGTAGTCCTGGGGAGAATTCACAGAGTCGTGCCGAAGACTGTATTCCGCACTACACCCCACACCCGACACCCCACATCCGACACCCCGTCTTACACTCTCTTCAACCCTCCTGGCGATCGCACCTGAAACGGCTGTGTGTGGATAAAGGGTATGGCTTTTACCTTCTGGGAATTCTCCTGTGGCTTTTAGCCGGAGATCCGCTAATTAATATGATTATGGTTTGGGGGGGTGGCTATTTACTCGTGCGACAGCGAACAAAGCTTAGACCTGTTACCGTCATCTATGGCTTGTGCAGCTTAGCCGTAATTTTAAGCCCAGGTCGCACCATTTCGGCTGAACGCCATGCGTATGGTATTGTATCCATTGCGATCGCCTTAGGTCTGTTGCTGGCTCGTTATCGCCGATGGGGATGGGCAACACTCCTATTTTTCACTCTAGTATTGCTCAGCTTCGCCGTTCGATTTTCCCAGCACCTTTGGGTGGCTTAGATTTTAGATTGGAAGAATGTCAGCCGGGTCGTGTATAAATGATGTTATTATAATCAGCGAGGTTTATATTCGGCTGTATCGTTTGTTTTGATTTACGGACAGGCATGTCTCCGAATCATAAGTCTCTACATTCATTGGTTTTGGAGATACTCTATGTCAATTTACATTGGTAACCTGTCCTACGATGCTACGGAAGAAGACATCACCAGCATTTTTGCTGAATACGGGACAGTAAAGCGGGTTCAGTTACCAACGGATCGGGAAACAGGTCGGATGCGCGGCTTCGGTTTTGTGGAAATGGACTCAGAAGCTGAAGAATCTGCCGCTATTGATGCTCTAGACGGTGCTGAATGGATGGGTCGGGATTTGAAAGTGAATAAAGCTAAACCTCGTGAGCCTCGGGGTCAAGGAGGCGGTGGTCGTCGCGGCGGCGGCAACCGGGATGGATTCTCTCGACGTTACTAAACCAGAATAATGCGGCTGCAATCAGCTAATTCATGGTGGTGTTTCTCAATGTCTCCTAGATGCTGGACTATCGAGTCAACAACCCGTCGCTAAGTCTAAGGGTTGTAGCGAGGGCTTAGAAAAGTCTGTGTTGACCCGGCTAGGTTTTGCTAGCAGCCTTTATCGAGAAGTAGAGACGCGCCACGGCGCGTCTGTACGTACCTGGGAATGCGCTGGAATTGACCCGTTGAGAGGTAGTTCCAATCGGCGGAAACTGAACAGTTAAACTAAACAGGTAAAGAGCAGGTTAAGAAGAATGATATTGGGCAAGTAGCGCTCGATAACAACTTCAAGGCTCACTTTCACCGGAATAATTCGACTTTAAGTTTAGGCGCAAGCCAACCCATAAGCGTACAGGCTAAAAGCACGAGTCTGCAACTGGCACCGATGAAAGGCGAAGACAATATGTCTTCCCGTCGTTAACAAGTCTAAGGCAGTAGGGATTTTCCAATTTTCTTTGGCTCAATAGAAGCAATCGGTTTTGTCTTGCGTTCCTCTTCTACGTTCATATTTTAAATTCTACGTTCATAGTCAATGACTGCCGCTTACGAGAGTTGAAGCGGCAGCTTGGAAGAATCAGATTCCAACTTGAAGATTGGAGGAGGAGTTTAGGCATTTCTGCTAGATGTTGTCAGGTATTGAGCAATTCACTCAAGCTAAGGAGGAAATAAAATGGCACAGGTGACTGTCGGTGAACATGAAGGGATCGAGTCAGCCCTCCGCCGATTTAAACAAGCTGTCTCCAAGGCGGGAATTTTTCCCGATATGAAGAAACATCGCCACTTTGAAACGCCGATTCAAAAACGTAAACGTAAAGCCATTGCTAGGCATAAGCAACTGCGGCGGCTTTCTCGTTATCGCAAAAAACGTTTTTAACATAAATTCGCGGAAATAAACCCCCATCCGTCTATACGGTGGGTATGGATAGCGAGTAAAAATACGGGTTCGATACCCTCTATTTTGACATTTTTTATTAGTAGACACCTGTATTTTCTAGGTGTTACACTAATAGCAACTCTCCTAGGTCTACATGGTAAGGCATGGGAGTCAAGATGGTTGAGCCAGGTGTTATAGAGATGTAGTCCTTGCGCGTGAACTTTCCTCGACCACCGTTTGCTTTTATAGCATTCTCCAAAAGAATAGCGCAAGATGTCTAACGACATTATTCGGTTAGAACTCTAACCATAAACCGCGAAAACCAAGCGGACTAACAAAACACTACTGCCTGTGGAAGACGGGCGGCTGCCTGTTGACGCTGAGTAAGACCATTACCAGATTGACCCTTCGACTACCCTCAGGGTCAACACCGAGCGTAGTCGAGGTGTTGAGTTCTGGACTTTCTACTTTTAGAAATTAGAAAGTACCCAACGTGGCATCGGCGGATGAAGCGGGAAATCCCAAAGACGAATAAGACCGTCCTTGTTTGCTAGTTGGAAGCCCCAAATAAGAGCGAAGCAAGTTGGGGTACTTCATGTGTTCACTCTTATGCAGTAATCATGACTCCAGAAGCTATACGCACAGTTTCTCAGCTAAGGCAAGAGTTCTACGATCGATTTGCCGCAAAGATGAACGTGCCAGTGAAGATTACAACCCGCAATTCATCAACGGGTAATCTGCCAATGGCATCTTGGATCGATGATCGGCAACGCATGAATTATTTGTGTATTTATGTTCACACAGCCCCTGATGAATTACTCCCGGAACGACCCTTTATTTTGCGTGTGTCTATTAATAAAGGAGCAGGTATCATTCAATCGAGGCTGTGGGGACGAGATTGCCGGGGAATTAATCAAAGCTGGCACTTTGACCTAACGCTATTACCTGAGGAAATTTTAGACTTTTGTACTTGGATCGTTAGGTTAATTAAATTTCATCGGCAAGGTGGTGTTCTGGATGTCCCTGAACCTCCTCATCCATTTGATTTTAAAATGTCTACTGGCAATTTGCTAGTTAATGAGGCTTGGACTCAGAAAGCGCGGCAGGAAATTAGAGTGGGTCATTAATAGGGAACGGGGAACGGGCAACAGGGAACAGTGCAAGTAGGGCTTTGGGTTTTAATTTGTGGATAAAAATAAGTTAAAAATAAAGTGATGCAGGAGAGGATAAGTTGGACAAGGAGCATCTATCCGCTGAAGCAAAGGCGATACGCGATCGCTTGTTTGGATGGGATAGTCCCACTCAAGCGCAACTCGAAGAAATTGCCACCGTTGAATACCTGTGGGGACGGCTGCTAGATACTATATTGGAAAGTTGTCCAGATAACCGAGAACGTGATCAGGTAATTGTCCACCTAGAGAGTGTGCGGGAATGGATGCGAAAGTCAATTATTCGGGGAGAGGACAGGAAGTAGGTGGAGAAATTCAAGTTAATGGCGAGGAGCGTCATACTTAAGGGAGCTTGATCTGAGGGTTAACTAACAGTCGGTAAATATCTAGACAATTAGTGACATAACTAGACATTTTCTCGGATATAATCAGGAAATGTCTAGTTTACCCCCCAACAAGCAGCTACTCGACTTTGTGTGACGGTCTTGCAGGTTGCACCGATGGGAACTCAACGGCTGGCTGATGAGCTTCTCGGACGGCTGGTAGTCCGGAGTCGATATGATATTGTTGACTTAATTGGTACATAAGGGAGTCGAAGTCATAAGCACAAAAAAAATAGTGACCGAACTGAGGGAGGTAGCCAAAAAGCGATGACGACGATAACTTATTGCAAA
>NZ_JAVKEA010000235.1:0-35254 GCF_040221695.1 Coleofasciculus sp. E2-BRE-01
TGAATGGTGGTAGGTGTGAGGTTTTTTCGCCTCCAACAGACAATTCCATCCTGACACCCGACACCCGACACCCGACACCCGACACCCGACACCCGACACCCTTGCTCAACCGAGCTTTCACCTTAAGTTGACACCAATGGACAGTGCCGTCCCCCTACAACTTAATATCCTAATAATTACAGGTAAAACAAATGAACGAGACTGATTACATTCCCATCGCTTCTCTCAACCAATATTCCTACTGTCCCCACCGTTGCTGGCGGATGTTTTGTGCGGGAGAATTTAGCGAGAATTACTATACCATTGATGGCACCAGTTTACACGATCGCGTTCACACTGTCGGTGAGTCTCAACGGGAGGATGTTTGGCAGGTGCGGGCGATTTGGCTGAAGTCTCAACAGTATCACCTAATCGGGAAATCGGATTTAATTGAATCAGAATCCGGTCAACTCTATCCCGTGGAATATAAGCGGGGGCGGAAGGGAGAATGGGATAACGATGAATTACAAGTCTGCGCCCAGGCGTTGTGTTTAGCAGAAATGACGGGACAAGCGATTAGTCGCGGCTATATTTATTATGCTCATTCCCATCAGCGACAATTGGTTGAGATTTCTGATGCATTGCGACAGGAAACCCTAGAAACGATTGAATCAGTGACTAATTTACTAGAAACCGGAACTATGCCCAAACCGATTTACACGAAGCGCTGTAAAGGATGCAGTTTTTATCCTCAATGTTTACCCCAAGCCGCCAATAAAGTGGGGCGATATCGGGAAGAGGAATAACAGCTTGCTTGTAGTCGGCGCTTTAGCGCCGCCAAATAAGAGGACTAAAGTCCTCACTACTAACAAAAAGGACAAATAATATGGGAACCGTTTACATCACCCAGGATGACTCATTTATCGGCAAAACCGATGAACGCCTTAGCGTCAAAGCCAACAAACAGAAACTCTTAGATGTCCCCCTAATTAAAGTAGAGGGGATAGTCGTATGCGGACGGGCGACGGTATCGCCAGCCGTGGTAACAGAACTTTTAGACCGGAAAATCCCGCTAAGTTTTATTACCGGAACCGGGAAATATCTGGGACGATTGGAACCGGAAATGACCAAAAATATCTTTGTTCGCCAAGCCCAATGGCAAGCGGCTGGGGAATCTGAAGCGGCGCTGCATCTTGTCCGGGGATTTATTCGGGGAAAATTGAAAAATTATCGCACCCTGCTAACCCGAAATCAGCGTAAATATCCGGAACTGACGTTACAAAAAGCAATGAATCGCCTACAACGTGCGATCGCGCCCATTGAGAAAACGAATAAAATTAACTCTCTACGCGGCTTAGAGGGGGCGGGGAGTGCAGCGTATTTTGGTGTTTTTGATCAACTAATGCGCGTCCCTGGATTTAAGTTTACCGCCCGACGCCGTCGTCCCCCAACTGATCCGGTGAATGCAATGCTGAGTTTTGGCTATTCTCTACTGCGTCATGATATCCAGAGTGCAGTGAATATTGTGGGGTTTGATCCCTATTTAGGCTATCTTCATTGTCAACAGTATGGTCGTCCAGGATTAGCCCTAGATTTAATGGAAGAGTTTCGTCCCTTGGTTGTGGATTCAATGATACTCAATGGCATTAATCTGCGAATCCTCACCCCTGAGCAGTTTACCACGGAACCGCTCAGCCAAGCTGTGTTTTTATCCCCGGAAGGACGGCGAGAATTTCTCAAGCTTTATGAACAAAAGAAGCAATCAACGTTTAAGCATCCTGTCTTGGGGCGCAAATGTACTTATCAGGAAGCCTTTGAGATACAAGGGCGACTCTTGGCGAAGTATCTGATGGGGGAAATTGAGCAGTATCCGCCGTTAATTGTGAGGTAGAGAGTATGTATGTGGTTGTGTCCTATGATATCCCGGAAGATAAGCGTCGAACGAAAATACACAGTATTCTTAAGTCTTATGGGCAGTGGATGCAGTATAGTTTGTTTGAGTGCAGTTTGACGGATACCCAGTATGCCAAGTTGCGATCGCGTCTTTCTAAGGTGATTAAGCCAGACCAGGATAGCATTCGCTTCTATTTCCTCTGTGGCTGTTGTCAGGGGAAGGTTGAACGCATCGGCGGCGAACCCATAAGGGATAATTCGATTTTCTTTGTCTGATGCGACAACCAGTAGGTGTTTTTTTCGAGGAGTCAAAATTTGAGGCTGTATTCCTTATTGAGTCAGGGATACAGCCTTTTTCGCGAATGAGGAGGTTGTCGCAAAAGCTGAAAAGCTGATTCAGAAAGGGTTTGAGACTTTTTTGTTCGCGGGGGTTGTCAAAAGTGAGGGCTGAAATGCTATAGTTAGAGGAGGTTGTCGCAATCGAACCTTGAAAATCAAATACAGTAAGCGTTTCAGAGGTCGGCAGTCAAAATCCTCTATAATCCCTATCAGGGATTGAAACCCAAAATCGCTACTTTCAGCCAAAAAAGCCTTCAGTCAAAATCCTCTATAATCCCTATCAGGGATTGAAACTTCAACCCTATATCGTGGGTTAATAAATTTCAAAAGTCAAAATCCTCTATAATCCCTATCAGGGATTGAAACGCAAATTGATTTATTGATTGCACCCCCGCAATATAGTCAAAATCCTCTATAATCCCTATCAGGGATTGAAACAATGGCATCGCTAACCCTTTTCGTATACCTCACCGAGGTCAAAATCCTCTATAATCCCTATCAGGGATTGAAACCAATTGATTTGCTTTTATTGGTATACCACTAATAGTCAAAATCCTCTATAATCCCTATCAGGGATTGAAACCTGAGTCTGTGCCTGACACGCACCCTATCAAGGAAATGCCAGGGGTCAAAATCCTCTATAATCCCTATCAGGGATTGAAACGGTAGCAGTCTCTAGGCGTGGGGCGATCGCTCCGTCAAAATCCTCTATAATCCCTATCAGGGATTGAAACCTTAAGTACCCAGTTATTATTGCTTTGTTGATTAGTCAAAATCCTCTATAATCCCTATCAGGGATTGAAACACTTTTTTTGAGGATGAATCAATCAAATCTAAATAGTCAAAATCCTCTATAATCCCTATCAGGGATTGAAACGAGCAGGGGTGATTTGAGATAAAAGAATCGGAAACATAATGTCAAAATCCTCTATAATCCCTATCAGGGATTGAAACGAGCAATACCCTACACAGGGGAGATTAGCGGAAGGCGTCAAAATCCTCTATAATCCCTATCAGGGATTGAAACTGCAATTAAGAGACTTGAGATATTCCAAAAGAAGTCAAAATCCTCTATAATCCCTATCAGGGATTGAAACTTTATATCTATGGGTGCTAGGGCGCCGGAGCTGGTCAAAATCCTCTATAATCCCTATCAGGGATTGAAACTTCTAGTAGCGTTGAAGTCATCATTGAAAGGGATAGTCAAAATCCTCTATAATCCCTATCAGGGATTGAAACAACAAACTAATCCCTTTCTTTATTAGGGAGATTAAGTCAAAATCCTCTATAATCCCTATCAGGGATTGAAACGAAATAGAGGCATAGTCCCAATTTGGGGAATGTCCGTCGAAATCCTCTATAATCCCTATCAGGGATTGAAACCAAGCAAAGTATTTCCCTGAAAACTAAACGAGTAACGCTGGTCGAAATCCTCTATAATCCCTATCAGGGATTGAAACAGATATCAAATTGCTGCCTCTCCAAAAACGGAGGGTCGAAATCCTCTATAATCCCTATCAGGGATTGAAACTAAAAAATCATTGTGAGGGATTGAGGAATCTACAGTCAAAATCCTCTATAATCCCTATCAGGGATTGAAACCTACCCTCTAGATAGTTGGCGGCTCAATGCTATGTCAAAATCCTCTATAATCCCTATCAGGGATTCAAACTATGCCCCATAGTCTAATTCTCAACCTACTTCCCCAATCGCCAATTCCACCACAGTTTCTCAGTGGACGCCACTTACACGCCCTATTTCTCAACCTGGTAAGTTCTGTCGATAGAAACCTAGGCGATTATCTCCACGAAGCCAAATCCGATAAAGCCTTTACCCTGAGTCCCCTACAAATTCAGCATCGGAGTGATTCAGCATCAGCTAATCTCTACTGGCAACACCATAAACCAATTCCCACAGGAACTCCCTGTTGGTGGCGAATTTCCCTACTCGATGATACCTTATTCAGTCAATTAACCCACCTGTGGCTAAACCTGAATCCCGAACAACCCTGGCATTTAGGTCCAGCTAACTTGCAGATTACCAGTATTCTAGGAACACCCCAAAAAGGGATGCCTGGATGTTGGGCAAATGCTCTCAGTTATCAACAATTATACAACCAAGCCTCGACGCGCGATCGCACTCTGAATTTCGCCTTTTCTACCCCCACCGCATTTCGTCAGAGTAAATATGATTGTGCCTTACCCACAAGGGAGTTAGTCTTTAACAGTTTAATTAAGCGCTGGAATCAATACAGTGGCATAGAATTCCCGAAAACATTAGTCGATCATGTTTTTCCCAGTTTCTTTGAGATTCACACCGAATTAGTTGCCGATTCTCGCAGTAAATTTATTGGCTGTGTTGGCGCACTCAATTTTCGGATTATGGGAAAACCTGAAGCAGAGGCGATTCAGCAAATTAACGCTTTAGCCGATTTTGCCCTCTATTCTGGCGTCGGGCGGAAAACCACAATGGGAATGGGGATGGTGCGACGGATGAAGTCGTAAAGACGTTACACCGAAACATCTCTATAAATTGGTTATTGTGTAGGGGCGGGTTTAGGGACTAAATTCAACGATTCACCAATAAATGAACAACTTGCGCCCGCCCTCATCACCTTACACCGAAACATCTCTATAAATTAGTTATTGTGTAGGGGCGGGTTTAGGAACTAAATTCAACGATTCACCAATAAATGAACAACAAAACCTGCCCTCTCCACCCATCAATGAACTAGATTCTCCACTCACCTAATTTTATAGATCCCCCCTAACCCCCCTTCAAAAGGGGGGAACCGGAAAAATGCCCAAACCAATTTACACCAAACGCTGTAAAGGATGCAGTTTTTATCGCCAATGTTTACCCCAAGCCGCCAAAAAAGTGGGGCGATATCGGGAAGGTGAATAATGCTTGTAGGCGGCGCTAAAGCGCAGACTACGAACCCAACGAATCCAATTCCCGGTAATCTGGTAACGTCGTATCAATCGCTATTCCGTCGCGAATCACCACGCGATCGCACTGAGGACGTGATAACAATTCACTGTAACTTCTTCCCTTAAACCAAACCAAATTCGCCGCCAACCCCACACCAATTCGCCCCACATTCTCCAACCCCATCAAATCCGCCGCCGTTTTCGTCACCATCGCCGGAGACTCCCCATACACCCCATCCAAATGGGCAACCCTCACCCCTTGATTAAACACCTCCAACACATCATGATCCCCAAACCCAAAAAACGGATCACGGCAATTATCACTCGCCAACGTCACCGGAATCCCAGACTCCAGTAACTCCTGAATCACCGTCACCCCCCGCCAACGCGGTGTTCTCCCCAACTTCCGATCCTGTAAATATAGATTGGATAACGGTAAACTCACCACCCCAATCCCCGCCTCCTTCACCCGCGCCAACGTCTCCGCCACATCTTCCGGCGACTGTACCGCCAAACTACAACAATGTCCACAAACAATTTGTCGCCCAAACTGACACCGCCGCGCCGCCTCCGCCACCTTCCTTAAACAAATCGACTCCGGATCATCCGTCTCATCCGTATGAAAATCCAACGCCAAATCCCGTTCCTGCGCCAACCGAAACACCTGATCCAACTGCGCCTCTATATCCGGATTCATATACGCCACCCCCCCCAAAACACCCCCCACTTCCGCCACCAAATCCGCCAACTTCACCCCTTCCGGCGTCAAATAATAATCCAGCGACACCAAAGCCACCGCCTGCAACACCAATCGATTCGCCCATTCCTGCTGTAACTGCTTAAACACCCCAAAACTAATCGCCGCCTGTTCGCCAAACGCATCAATATGAGTGCGAATCGCCTGAGTACCATGGGCGTAACTACACCTCAACCCAAACGCCATCCGGCGATAAACATCCTCCGCTTGCCAATACTGTAAACTATCCTGTTTCACCCTCTCCAACGCCTGATCAAACGTCCCCTCCAGATTCGGCGTGCGTTGCCAAATATGTCCCTTATCCAGATGAGTATGCACATCCACAAACCCCGCCCAAACCTGTCCCCTCTGCACATCTACCACCGCCATATCTGCGATCGGCTGAGAATTCGCCCGCACAATTTGCGCCACCTTCCCCTCAGCCACCTGAATATCCACGAAACACAACCCCTCAGAGGTTTGATTCTCCAAAATCGATTGATCCTGAACCTGTAACATTGAGAGTGGCACACAGGCATTTTTCAGCCAATAGCACCCTTCTGATGGAATCACATTCATCAACTTTCCCCCTCCAAGCACCTAAAATATTATATCCTCGTCCGTAGTTTGTAGTAATGGCTTTAGCCTATCCAATGATCAGAACATCAACACCACCTGATCAGTAAAACCAATCCCTACAGAAAAAGGGCAGATTGTATTGATCAGTTATTGGTAAGACAAGGCAGGTTTCGTCCTTCATTCATTGGTAAAATATGGTATATTTCCTTGTTCATTGATCGGTGAGGAGGGCGGGTTTTGTTGTTCATTGATCGGTGAATAGCTGAATTTAGTCCCTAAACCCGCCCCTACAATTGTCCCTAAACCCGCCCCTACATTAGACTTCCCCTGCTCCCAGACGTGCCATGGCACGTCTCTACATTGCTTTCCCTGCTTACCAATTACCCATGACTACCAAAAATACCCTAATTCTTTGGACATCCCTTAGCCTAAACTTACTCTTTATCCTCCTCTTCAGCATCTTAATCATTCGCAGAGGCGGCATTCCCTACCTAATCAGTAAACTCCCCTTCCATCAACAAGTCGAACAAACCGTAACCATAGCCCGTCGTCGCAACACCTATCAATCAACCTACCACCAAATGCGAAAACAAATGTTTGAGCAAATGCCCAACTCCGAAACCGAAATTATCTTCATTGGTGATAGTCTCACCGATCAAGGTGAATGGGCAGAACTCCTCGGAAACGCCAACATCCGCAATCGTGGCATCTCTGGAGACACCACCGACGGCGTTCTCAATCGCCTCAATGAAATCACCGCATCCCAACCCCAAAAACTCTTTCTAATGATTGGCGCAAATGACTTATGGAATGAAAAGAAACCCCCCAGCGAAATCGCCGCCAACTATCGCCTCATCCTAGAGCAAATTCAACGCCAAACCCCAGAAACCCAAGTCTTTATTCAAAGCCTCTTACCCATGAACACCATCGACTATTCCATTACAGTCAACAACTCCGATATTATCGCCGTCAATCGCCACCTTCAAAACCTAGCCAACGAATTTTCCTATACCTATATTGATTTACATCAACACTTTACCAACGACCAGAAACAACTCGACCCAGTATATACCATTGACGGCGTACATTTAAACGGCAAAGGATACCTCAACTGGGCTAAAATTGTTAAGCCTTACGTCAACCAATAAGTACCTGAACAGAGAGACACTCCTAAATGAACAAGCCAGCCACCCTCTATTTCTTTTGTGGGAAAATGGCAGCCGGAAAATCAACCTTAGCCAAACAGCTAGCCAATGACCATAATGCCATTCTGCTAGTTGAAGATGACCTACTCTCCCAACTCTATCCCGAAGAAATTATTGATATTTCCAGTTACATTAAATACTCTTGGCGTCTCAAAACAGCTATTTCCGACCCCATCTGTAATCTTCTCTTAAACGGTATCTCAGTTGTTCTAGATTTTCCCGCCAATACCCAAAATCAACGTCAGTGGTTTCGTCAGCTAATTGAGAAAACTAATGCTACTCACGAGCTTCATTTTATCGATGCAACCAACAATCTGTGTAAACAACAGCTAAAGAAACGCAGCCAGGATAAACCAGATGGAGCCGCATTTACCAGCGATGCCGAATTTGAGGCGATAACAAAATACTTTCAGGCTCCAAAAGATACAGAACGATTCAATATCATCAGGTATGAACGTAGCTAATTATTACATCCAGTCGATTGAAACGATGAAGCAGATCCGTCGCTTCAAAACCCTATTTGATAGTGTCAACCCCCAAAAGATAGATATCCGTATCTTTTCTCTCCAACTTACGCATCAGAGCAAACATCTATCATTCGAGTCATGATTTCATTACCTTTTAATTTCTAAGCTAAAAGATAGGTTTAATTCCAGAAAAAAATTAACCCGTTGCCGAATTAACAAAGGTTTATATGCGAATTTCAACACCCAAACTCCTAACAGGTACAATGTTAAGTGCCGTACTCTGTGCTGTTGCGGGAACTTCCGCGATCGCACGTCCCCTTGGCGAAGGTTCACTCAACCCCAATACTCCTAATACCACAGAAGCTGAACCCGTGCAACCCAAACACGGGGAAGTCGTCAGCCGCGCTTCTAACTTTGCCACGATTGAAATGGACAATGGTGAACGCAAAACAATTCCCGTCGCCCGTTGGAAACTGGGTCGATTAGAACCCGGAACCGACGTGTGGGTAGCTTATGGTCGAATTGTCGCCATTGATTCTCAAGATAAACGCCTCAAAGGTGATATCGTAGCCGACGCCGATTATGCTATACCCATGCAAGGTCGAGTTGCCAGTATCACGGGTAACATCGCCAGCGTGGAATTAGAAAATGGTGATACCGTCAGCATTGGTTTATCTAGATCCCAACAAGGACAAATTGTCCCCGGTACTCAAGTCATGGTAGACGATGGACGCATTGTTGATATCAATCCCATGAGTGAGAATTCCATGGAATCGGACTTAATGGTGATTGAATACGACACCCCCATGCAAGGACGAATTGCCAGCATCACGGGTAACATCGCCAGCGTGGAATTAGAAAATGGTGATATCGTCAGCATTGGTTTATCTAGATCCCAACAAGGACAAATCGTCCCTGGTACTCAAGTCATGGTAGACGATGGACGCATTGTCGATATCAATCCCATGAGTGAGAATTCCATGGAACCGGACTTAATGGTGATTGAATACGACGCCCCCATGCAAGGACGAATTGCCAGTATCACGGGTAACATCGCCAGCGTGGAATTAGAAAATGGTGATACCGTCAGCATTGGTTTATCTAGATCCCAACAAGGACAAATCGTCCCCGGTACTCAAGTCATGGTAGACGATGGACAGATAATCGAAATCGAGTCAATGTCTCGGTAGTTGTCATTTGTTGATTAGTGATTGGGGAAGTATTCACCCAATGCGCTTGATAATAGAATCGGGTTTGTAGGGGCGGGTTTAGGAATTTTCGTTTGGCTATTAGTGGTAACGTTTGTACAAAACCCGCCCTGACTGAGTTCAAGAAGCACCCCTACACCCATTGGTGTCAAGTCAACTTAAGCTCAACCCCTCACCCCCAGCTAACAGGTGTAGGTTTTTTACTTTAGGGTGGGGATAAGACAAGGGAGACAAGGAAGAGAAGAATTGTATAGCTTAAGAAGTATTCTGAGTAAAAACTGTTCGTGTAAATAAACCATTTAAGGAAATACCTTTACCACAAATCAAATCAGCAATAATGTTGATTAAGCCTTGTAAAAATTTTCTCAGTGCTTGCCACCTTAGGCGATAGTATTTCCCCCTCTCCCCCAACCCCTCTCCCACCAGGGGAGAGGGGAGAATTCAAGTAATTTTAATCTTGATTTTTGGTGAATAATAGAGGTAATCAAGTTAATGATTAGGATTCAAACAAAATGGGTATGTTTTGTGGTCAAAAAGAGCAGTTAAGTAGGTCGGTGGCAATAAACCCACCTATATTACATTCTGTCAATAATCCTCAAACCCTTACAAAGGACGTAGCTTGCTTCTCAAGGGAGCGAGTATGACAAAGGACAAAGGACAATCTCCACCGTTAACTTTAATTGTCCCCACCGACTTATATCCCAACTTCTCGGTCAAAGCGTAGCATCTCCAAACTGCGATCGCCGTAGAGATCTGCGATATGATCTCGACAACAGTCGATCGCAAAATCGTTTAACTCCTCCGGTTCAATCCCATACATCTGGTGAAAGATATCCGCCTCCACCCGACAGAAGCGAGGGCGATGGGCATAAATGCGACATTCACGAGTCTGATGATCAAAATTGACACACCATCCATCTTCCCCCACCATACTCAAATACTGGTCTAACTCCTCTGGAGTCAGATAGGTTTCTAATCCAGGGCGTTCGGTTGGGTCTAGATGACAGCACG
Organism: Coleofasciculus sp. E2-BRE-01; assembly: GCF_040221695.1. NCBI lineage: Bacteria > Bacillati > Cyanobacteriota > Cyanophyceae > Coleofasciculales > Coleofasciculaceae > Coleofasciculus > Coleofasciculus sp. E2-BRE-01. The sequence goes on from NZ_JAVKEA010000235.1 coordinate 10,348, forward strand.
CACCACATTGCTTTACACAACGCCAAGTTGCCATTGGTTTATCTCGTGGGACTCCGGCTTCAGCGAAGCAAGCCGGAGAGGGACAGAGGTCAAACCTAGCCGTTCGACGCGGTTAGGTTTGACAATCCAACTGTTGATACCAATCCGGTATTTCGCTGCAACAATTGGACTTTGGAAGCGGTAAACCTTCCTATTCGCTTCCAGCTAGCGTCACTAACCGAAACTTGGGTTTTAGTGTCGCCAGAAACGTACCCGTAGTAGGTGATTCCGGCTTTAACCGCTTTGACATAATCGCCCTTCCTTAACTCGTGACGGGTGACTGTTCCGCCATAGCCGCGCCGCAGCCCTCCCTTGCCGGGAACCATTAGGTGTAGTTGGCGGCGACAGATTGGAGGGCGGCGGATTACCGCGAATTGGCATGGTGTTACCGCTATTCCACCCAAGAAGGTACCGCTTCTACCCTTAATCTGGCGATATCGCATGAACAGGGAAGCGGCTAGGCAGATGCCATCAACAGCATGGGCAGCAGGAGACTCCTCAGCCTTATTCTTTGACTTGGGCAAGCCAAGGTGCTGTCTTAGGTTTGAGGTGTGCCACCCCTCTTGGGCATGGACGGTGTAACCCGCTTGCTCTAACTGCTCAATCTGCCAGTATTGCCCGACCATGGCGGGACTGAACCCTTTGTCTCCTCTGGCTTTGATCACTTCCACTACCACGTCAGTGAATGGGTAAATTTTACTTAACTCTTGAATCACCCTCAGCGCTAATTGCTTGTTAGCTCGGATGCTGGGAGGAATCTTGTGCCCCTTGCGGTTGTTGAACCTGTGCTGGCGATGGTTGCGTTGGTTAAAGGGTAGCTTGCGGTTAATCCGTCTCCCTCGCCGCCCCCGTCGCATCATTACCCGTTGGGTCATCCGTTTGGTTACGGTTTTAAACGGTAGGCTTAGGTGGGCAAGGAACAGGGTAGCCCCTTTTGATTGAACAGCAATTCCCGTGAACAGCTTACCGGGATCGATCCCAGCCGCGATGTTTTGGGTTTGGTTACTTGACGGCTCCTCTGTTAACTGAACCTGAAAAATGCCAAGGTCGTTGTGTACAACCTTGGCTTTCCCAGCCTTTAACCACCGTCGAACACGGCTGGCTTTAGCTGGCATTAATGGTTTACCTTTCGGTGATAGAACAGGCACACGAATCATGGGTATAAGCCTCTCGTGTAAGTTATCAGTTATCAGTTATCAGTTATCAGCCAATTACTGACCACTGATAACTGACCACTGACCACTATGTCCCCTCGACCGCCACCAACAAAATGTCCTCTCTTAAAGCGTCTATAACAAGTAGACTTACAGGGTTCGCGAACTGGGGAAGCATCCGGAAGTGTGTATCAGTTGGTGATTCAATGGTCATATTCAGCGCTTGCGTCGCCAGACTTGTCTCTGGCAATCCCTAACCTCAACGAAGTAGGTTAGGGTTGCTGAAAGCGATTAATTTCAGGTTTCTCTAGGATAACGGGTTTTCCTCTGTCGGATAGGCAAGGACAGATGACACAGAACAAATGACATTTTTGTTACGTTTTGTATAGTTTTGTTAATTTGATTAAAAAAACTGGGCAATTACCCAGTAAAATCTAATCGGCAATTTTTAACGACACCATTGAAATTAGGTTAATCGGGAGGATAGATGGATTTAAGTTTTATCGGGAATATCAACTGGGAACTGATTGCCCAGCTTACCGTGCTGGCGGCGATTGTGATTGCTGGTCCTGTGGTTATTTTTCTGCTGGCTGCGTTTAGGGGAGACCTGTAGCCGTCTGTAGTGGGAGCATCTCGCTCCCTGATGCATTGAAGCTGGGGAAGCTGTGTAGAGACGTGCCATGGCACGTCTGGGAGATGAGGGAGATAGGGAAGCAATATGATGACAGTTGTAGGGGCGGGTTTGACAACTATCGTTTCTGTTGCACCCAAATCTCACTAAACCCGCCCCGACTAAATGACAAATGACCAATGACAAATGACCAATGACCAATGACCAATGACGAATCACAACTTTAAAGCACGAGTTGCGGCTTTAATTAACTGATAATAGTGAGGTTGGGTAACATCTACCTGTTTCGCATCATCTCGCTTGAAGCCTAAAAGTCCGGTACGCTGTCCTTTTTGAATTACCAGAACTTTGCCTTCAGAATTCCTAATTCGCAACTCGTTTAACGATTCCCATAAACTACAGGTATAGCGGCGTTCATTGTGATAAAATTCTGCTTTTTTAATCTCGGCTTTTTTAATCGGTGATGGGGCTGATTCGCTCACCCGAATGCCGACTAATTCTAATTCAATTGTTATATTTCCATTCCAGGCATTCTCTTTGAGTTTATAGGCAATATCTACATTAGAAGGTAGAGGGAAGTATTCACCCCAACGCCACGCGATCGCATTCAGTTGCTTGGTTCCGTCAAATCCAGACAGGGTAAGCTTTAGATGCCCTTTTCCCACAAGTCTTTGTTCCACTACGCGCACATTCGGTGTCCAGAAGATTGGGTCAGGATTACCAATCCCGCAAGGATGCAATCGGTCAATTTGTTGGTAAAGATTATGAGTAATTTGATTGAAATTAGCCTCGGTGTCAATGGAGACTAAGGGCTTCAAATGTTCAGGTTCTAAACATTGATGGGCAAAGTGACTCAGTTGAGTTTGAAACGCGGTTAAATTTGCACTGGGTAACGAAAAGCCTCCGGCTGCTTGGTGTCCGCCAAATTTCCCTAATAAATCATGGCAAGATTGTAGGGCTTCAAAGACATGGAATTCCGGAATTCCTCGTGCAGAACCGCGAATCTGTTCCTGCTTTTCGTCTTCATAGGTGCCAATAAATACCGGGACACCATACCGTTCCACCAGGCGCGACGCCACAATGCCAATTACACCATGATGCCAACCCGGTTGCACCAAGACGAGAACGCGCTGCTGTTGCCAGTTTAACTCCTCTTTTTCAATCAGTGCGATCGCGTCTTCCTCGATTTCCGCGCACAGGTGTTGACGTTTTTGGTTAATTTGTTCGCATTGCATCGCCCGTTCTAAGGCGATTCCAGAATCACTGGTGGTGAGGAGTTCAATCACGATTTGCGGATCAGCCAAACGTCCCACGGCGTTAATTCTCGGTCCGAGTTTAAAGCCGATATCTTCCGGTTTCAGGGCGATTTGGTCTTCACTGACGCCTGACATTTGAATTAAAGCCTGAATTCCCGCCAGTTGAGATTTAGGTAAGCGTTGCAATCCTCGTTTTAACCAACGGCGGTTAATATCCGTTAAGGGGGCGAGATCTGCAATCGTACCCAGGGTGAAGAGTTCTAGGAGTTGGCTAGTGAGTCCCTGGAGTTGACCTAAATCTTGGGCGAGAGTAACCGCTAATATATAGGCGACACCGACACCAGCTAAACTGCGATAGGGGGAAGATTCAGGTAACTGTTTCGGGTTGAGAATTGCATCGGCGTTGGGGAGTTCAGGGGGAAGGTCGTGATGATCGGTAATAATAACCATTAGACCCAATTCTACAGCGCGGGCGATCGCGTCGTGTGCTGCAATCCCATTATCCACAGTCAGAATTAGCCCCACGCCTTCATTGGCGAATTCTTCCACAATCCGAGTATTAATCCCATACCCCTCTTTCATCCGGCTAGGAATCCCATACTCCACATCCGCCCCTAACCATCGTAATGCCCGCAGTAACAAGGCGGTACTGGTCATGCCATCAGCATCATAGTCACCACAAATCGCTATTTTCTCATTTTCTGCGATCGCTTCTTTAAGCATCTCCACACTAATCGCCAAGTCGGGAAATTCATCAAGCGGGGTGGGCATAGCCAGGGATTCTGGATATAAATAGACCATAGCTTGATCTACGGTGTCGAATCCTCGATTAACTAACACTTGACCCAGCAGGGGTGACAATCCTGTCCCTCGGGCGAGTTGGTTGGCTTTTTCTGGGTTAGCGGAGAAAATTTGCCATCGTTGATTGGGCAAAGATTTAGGGGAAGGGGATTGGTCAGAACTAGATGGGCTGAACACGCTAACTTGGGCAATTACAGTTGGGCTAGAGATAGTCTACAGCAGATTTGTCATTTGTCATTTGTCATACTCGCTTCCTTGAGAAGCAAGCTACGTCCTTTGTTTATCCCGCTGCACCTGGAGTCCCTCTACACCTGGGCTTCCCTGATCAAGCTAATTTTGCCAGGACTGTGGCTAATTTACTACCCAATTGTTTCACCGCCGCTTGTTGTGTCTCATCAATCAAGTTCCCATTCTGATCAAATGCCTGATACGCATTGGAAATCGCTTTCTGATCCGGTAAAACTAACACGCCAATATTACCGAGAATGGCACGAACATGAATTAAACCCCGTAACCCGCCCATTCCTCCGGGTGAGGTACTCATCAAGACAGCCACTTTATCCCGAAAACAGGTGAGGGCAAGGGGGGGTTCGCCCGGTTCTGGACGAGATGCCCAGTCAATGGCATTTTTGAGTAAAGGTGAGATTGAACTGTTGTATTCCGGTGAGGCGATGAGTAAGCCTTGATGGGCTTTCATCAGTTGCTTGAATTGGCGGACAGTTTCCGGAATACCTGCGTTTTCTTCCAAATCTTGGTCATACAGGGGCATGGGTAAATCGCGAAAATCTATATAGGTAACCTCCGCATCGGCTTCTTTTGCACCCTCAACCGCAATTTTTACTAATTTTTTGTTCCAGGATGCTGTGCGAGCGCTACCCGCAAATGCCAGAATTTTCGGTGAGTTGGTCATAATTGATAGTCATCCTTTCTCTAAGCTGATGTTGTGTGGAATTGAGTTGATACTTTAGGCGTATTGTCAATAGTCTACCGGAAGTTGGCAATTGGGACGTGTTAATGAGTTTCGGAGTTATCAAGACGCTGCGATCGCGTCTTCCGGCGTTGCCACCATGCATCAATGGAGACATCATTAAAACTATTGCCAGCAATTAAGATAAAAAACACCAGACAATAAATCAATTGACTCGTCGCTGTATCCCAGTTTTGCAGTAATGTCACCCCATACATCAGCACGATCATTAAGCCAAATCCGGTGACTAACGCGGCTTGAGTCGCTAATCCCAGGGTCACCAGAAATCCGACAATAAATTCCACAATTGGCACCAGTAAAGCGGGTGCCCTGACTAAGGGTTCGGGAATAAATGTATCTTGAAATAAATCAACCATCGACTGGGCAAAGCCGGGAATATTACCCAGACGAGTAAAGCCGTGGTTAAAAAAGTTTATGCCTAAAACGATTCGCAGCAAGGTATAGGCGATAACAATATCTCGACGACGGAACCAGGGGGTTGGTTGATGGTGCATTTGGTTAATTGTTGTTTGTAGTCAGTGCTTTAGCACTTGTTTTATTATCATCCTCTCTTGTCCGCCCTGATATGACTCGCGCCAGCCTCGCCTGTTTGACCCCTATTCAGCGACCACCCTTAAAGGTGAGGACTCACCGCACTTATAGGGCGGTGATAATGTCAAATTCAGATTACCCTTGCCAAGTCACCCGAATTCGCGTTAGTATGAATACCTCCCCCCTCACCCATGGGGTTACCACTATTCAGGGTAACCCCACCCCCCTTAATCTTCCTTCCTCTGAGAATAATGTTTCCGCCATGGGTTTGCATTAAACCCGAACCGGAAAACCTGATCGCATCTTCGCTGGTGATGCTAATAGTACCGCCATTCGTGGTTAGCGCGATCGCACCCGCTAGCAGCGTTCCGCTGGTAATTGCCCCCTGGCGACTCTCTAGACTTAAGGCGCGATGCCCCAGTTACAGCGTTTTCAGATTAAACCCGCACCGTATAACTTTCTTCAATCAACCGCGCCGCAATTTTTCCCGAACTCATCACCCCTGGCAACCCCGCACCCGGATGCGTTCCCGCCCCCACAAAATAGAGATTAGGAATATCCTCACTCCGATTATGAGGACGAAACCAAGCCGACTGCGTGAGAATCGGTTCCACGGAAAACGCACTGCCTAAATAACTATTTAACGTATCGCGAAAATGCAACGGATCAATATAATGTTCGGTGACTATATGCTTAGACAAATCCGGTAAATAATGCCGTTCCAAATACTCAATAATCCGATCCCGATACGGTTTCGCCATTACCCTCCAATCGGTTTGACTCCCTAAATGGGGAACAGGGGATAACACATACCAACAATCACATCCAGGTGGGGCTAAGGATGGAGCAGTCGCCGTCGGATGATGTAAGTACAACGCAAAATCCTCCGCAAGCTGCTGACGCCCAAAAATATCCCGCATTAATTCCCGATACCGAGTCCCCATCAATATTTCATGGTGTGCCATCTCTGGATACTGACGATTTGTACCAAAATACAGCACAAATAAGGACATAGAATAGCGCATCTGTTTAACGCGACGGTCATTATATTTGCGGCGAAATTTCTGGGAAACTAAATTCAAGTAAGTAAACGCCACATCCGCATTACTTACCACCGCATCTGCCTTCAGCACTTCTCCCCCCTCTAGCCTCACGCCTGTGGCTTGTTTTGTCTGTTCATCTATCACAATTTCCGTCACCGATTGATTCAGTAACAGTTGACCCCCAAGTTCCTGAAACAATTGCACCAACGCCTGAACTAATGCGCCCGTTCCTCCCATCGGAAACCAAATCCCAAACGCCTGTTCTAACTTATGAATCATGGCGTAGATAGCCGTACTCTGAAATGGATTTCCACCAATTAATAAAGGATGAAAACTAAAAACTTGCTGCAATCGTTCATCTTGAATGTACTGATTCACCAACCCAGCGACGGATTTATAAGTCTGTAATCGAATCAAATCCGGAGCCACGTTTAGCATATCCGTGAAGCGACTAAACGACTGCTCCATTAACGGCAATCCTTTCTCGAAAATAGCGTTTGCGGCTTTAGCAAAACGTTGATATCCGGCGACATCAGCCGGATTAAACGCCCGAATTTGTTCAATTAAATAGTCGGTAGAATTATTGTAGTGAAAGACTGAGCCATCGGGAAAGCGGACGTTATAAAAGGGTTCAAGGGAGACAAGTTTGACATAATCGGCAGTCTTTTTCCCAGCTAAGGCAAATAACTCATCGATTAAATGTGGCACGGTAATAATCGTGGGACCCCCATCAAAGGTAAACCCCTGCTGTTGATAGACATACGCACGCCCCCCGGCGCGATCGCGCTTTTCCACAATCGTCACCCGATGACCCCCAGCCTGTAACCGAATCGCCGCCGAGAGTCCCCCAAATCCGCTACCAATGACCACAATATGCATAGTTAGTTTTGAGTAGAGACGCGCCATGGCGCGTCTGTCTGAATGTAGGGGCGGGTTTGACTATTATCCTTTGTCATCAACCTCATGTAACTAAACCCGCCCCGGTTGAACGGCTAAGGGAACGTTCTTATTGCTATTGATGGTAACGTTTGACCAATGACCAATGACTAATCACAAATCGCTCTATCATAGGTAAAGATGTAAAGAAATGTAAAATTATATGCCAGATAAAGTTATAGTGGTCGTCGGTGCCACAGGAGGAATTGGATCAGCCGTAACCCACCAATTAGCCCAAGAGGGAGCCAAATTAGTCCTCGCCGCCCGACAGAGCGATCGCCTAGCCACTTTGACCTCCCAACTCCCCATGGCTAACCTAGAGCAAGTCTTAAATGTACCCACAGATATCACCGATCCAGCCCAAGTGGAAACGCTGATGCAGAAGGCGGTTGACAAGTTTGGTCAAATTGACGTACTCATCAATGCGGCAGGGGCGGGAGTTCTTAAACAGTACAACAAAATTACATCAGCTGACTTAGACGCCATGCTGGACTTAAATCTCAAAGGTAGCTTCTATACCTGTCAAGCCGCCGCTGACGTGATGAAGGGTCAAAAATCCGGTCACATTTGTAACATCATCGGCATCTTAGGCAAACATTCTATGGCAATGGCGTCGGCGTACTGCGCCTCGAAGTTCGGCGTTGTCGGATTTAGCAAATGTATGGCAGATGAATTAAAGCGCTTTGGGATTAAGTTTACCCTCTTTTACTTTGGTGGTGTGGATTCACCCTTCTGGGATAATGTCAGCTTAAAAGTGGATCGCCAAAAGATGCTCACTCCAGAGACAGCCGCTAATGCCATTCTGTTTGCCCTGAGCGCTGATCCTCAAGCCGTACCAATGGAAATCAACATCCAGCCGGAAAGCCATCTCTTTTTCTAATCACTAATTCTTGTCTTTTCCAAGGTTTCCATGGGCAGGTTTATTGAGGTGAGTTGGTTCCAGCAGGGGGAGCAGGGGAAGAGGATTACCAATGAACCATGAACCATGAACCATGAACAATCAACAAATGACCGAAAACAATGGGTTCAGGCTCCTCGTCCTTCGACACGCTCAGGAACACCTTCCAGGGGGACTTTTATGTGCGACAATATTGATTTAGGGTTTTTCCACGTCAAATGCTGGTTTTTGAGTTCAAGGCTAAAGGAAAAACAACTCAATATTCAGCGATCGATGAAGCGATAAGAACAGCTCAGTTTGTTCGCAATAAGTGCATCCGTTACTGGATGGACAACAAAAATGTTGGGCAAAAAGACTTGTATCGTTACAACACATCGCTAAGAGCTGAGTTTCTTTTTGTCAAAGACTTAAATTCCCATGCTTGCCAAACGGCTGTAGAACGAGCCTATTCGTCAATCGCTCGATTCTACAGTAATTGCAAAAAAGCTATTCCGGGAAAGAAAGGTTATCCAAAATTCAAGAAAAACTGTCGTTCGGTTGAATATAAGACTAGCGGCTGGAAACTTTCCGAAACTCGGAAGCAAATAAACTTCACAGACAAAAAGGGAATTGGTCAACTCAAGCTCAAAGGGACGTGGGATTTAAACTTCTATCAACTTGATCGGATAAAACGGGTGCGGTTGGTTCGTCGCGTTGATGGCTACTACGTACAATTTTTGGTTAATCCTGAGCGAAGTCGAAGGGTCAATCTGAACGCTTCGGGAGACCCGACTTCTACTTTGATTGGAGAAATCCTGTCAAGGCAAGCCGGATCGGTGAACGAAGAATCTCCGTCCTTGTAGGGTGGAGAGTGTCAAAACCAAGTAAGCTGCCGGATCGGATAAGCGATGAGAATCGATCACATTCACTTTTATGTTAAAGATGCGCTAACCTGCCGCGATTGGTTTGTTCAGCAGATGGGTTTTGCATTTGTGGCATCGGGGGCAAGTTGTCACACACACACTACGGTGGTTAAGAGTGGTGCTATTTATTTTGTCCTGTCGTCTGCGATCGCGCCTAATAGTCCCGTTGCCCAGTTTCTGCGCCAGCATCCTCCAGGTGTTGCTGATATTGCCTTTAAGGTTGCCGATCTGGAATGGAGCCTGGAAAAGCTGCTCCAACGCGGCGCTAAGGTCTTACAACCTCTTCAAACCCAAGTTTATGAGAATGGATGCATAAAGTGGGGTAAAGTCGCTGCATGGGGCGATATGACTCATACTTTGGTCGAACGCCATAGCTTTAATCCCATCCTCTGCTTTCCGGTACAGGTAGACTGGCTGAGTGAAGGGTCAACATTCACCCCTCAGACGCACCATGGCGCGTCTCTACATTCAACACTTCCCCAATCCCCAACTGAAGCGTTTACCCATATCGATCACATTGTCCTGAATGTGGCGGCTGGGGATTTGGCGAAAGCGGTTCAGTGGTATCAGCAGGTGTTGGATTTCCAACCGCAACAGGTGTTTACCATCCAGACTGAGAAATCTGGCTTATCCTCTCAGGTTATGGTGCATCCAGTAACCGGGACACAATTGCCCATTAATGAACCGACATCGGCGAATTCTCAAATTCAGGAATTTCTGGATGTGAACGGAGGAGCCGGAGTCCAGCATATTGCTATAGCTACGAGAAATATTGTGGGTACGATCGCGCAACGGCGTCGTCAGGGTATGTCCTTCATCAACGTTCCCCCCAGTTATTACAGTCAACTGCGCGATCGCTATCCGGGTTATAATTTCTCGACGGCGCAATGGGATGCGATCGCGCAGCAGCAAATTTTAGTGGATTGGCAAGCTCAATCCCCGCAAGCGTTGCTACTGCAAACCTTTACCCAACCCATTTTTGCCGAACCCACCTTCTTCTTTGAGTTCATCGAACGGCGATGGGGAGCAAAAGGGTTTGGTGAGGGGAATTTCCGCGCTTTGTTTGAGGCGATCGAGCGGGAGCAGATGAAACGCGGTTGTTTGCCGATGGAAAAGAGTTGATCAGTATTTTTTAGGGCAAAGAGGGAACAGGGAACAGGGAACAGAGAACAGGGAACAGGGAACAGAGAACAGGGAACAGGGAACAGAGAACAGGGAACAGGGAACAGAGAAGGTAGGTAGCTACAGGAAAAAAAGCTGAACACCTCTATCCATTGTTACCCAAAATTATGTCCTCGAACCATTTCCTCTTTCCGAAGTGAAGAAGCAATTGCTCTCAACGCTGAATCAAAAGATTACAGCGTGAGCCTCCTTGCGGAAAAAAGGTGAAGGAGAAGTGAAGGATGGGCAGAGATTCATCCCGATGGAATTTACCCTCTTGGCTTCTCCTCTTCCCCCCTTTCATCGCAGGAAGCTGCTAATCAGCCAGAACAAGACAAAGGTTACCAATGAGGCAAATTTCTCAACGGTCAAACCCATGTCCATAAGCAGTGACTCTAATGCTCCTCCCAGAACGGTTCCCAACGCTACACCTAGCAGTAAACCAACCAGGGTCAGCAATACAGCCCGACCAAATTGTTGTTCTTTGCGATTGAGGAAATAAATCGTACCGCCAAACCCCAAGGCGACAGTAAAGGTAAGAATTGACGCTTCTGGATAAAACAGAGTCAGACCAATCAAGACCAAGAACACAACCGTGGGGGCAACTAGATCACTCCTCGTCGGGGTATCTAATAGTCCTTGCAACCAAGCCGGAGAGGAATTGGCTGAGGGAGAGCTAAAACCCAACGGGGTTTGTGGCACTTTTTCCCGTTCTGGAAAACGAATGCGTTCTGGAACCTTGATTTTTCCTTCTTGGCGCATTCTGAGGCGATCCATAATAATCGCATCATAAGCCGCCTCTACTGACTCGACAAGCTTAGGTTCGCCGCGATGCTGCTGCATCAAGCGTCCTTTAGCATCCTGAATTTCATCAAAGGAAGCGTCTTCTGTAACCCCAAGTTTTTCGTAGGGATTTTGATCGCTCATTCAAAACCTCCTAGACATCCCTTTTTTCACTGGTATATGTAAGACTCTACACTGGTTATTATGATAGACATCGATTTTCTAAACCCTGCTGCACCCAACGGGTAACAGCCTAGTTTATGTACCGAGTGTCATGCTAACTCCCTTGCCAGCTAGTGTAGCCTGTTCTTTGCCAACAAGTCCTCTTGGCAGAAAAATTCGTTGAGGCAAGCCCCAGTGATGCCAGATCTGCCAAAAGCGGTTATGCTATTGGGCGGCTGCCCTATTTTCCCACTTGGGTAATGATGCCAGATGCTATTGGCATCCCGGAGTTCTCTGGCGATAATTGATTTAAATGCTGATTACGCCATTGATGTCACAAAAATCTATACCCTGATTCCTGATCCAGCTACGCTATAAGAGTATTGACTAAAATGCTCAATACATCCTAGTGGTGAATAGGTGTGCATCTTGTATCAATCCCTGAAATTAGTTCTCCGTGGAAATTTATGACCATGGTCTCCGCCAAAATTCTTGTCGTGGACGACGATCCGGCAATCCGCAATTTAATAATTCGCTTTTTGAGCACAAAGAACTATCAAATGGAGTCGGCGCAGGATGGTAAGACGGCTCTAGCCACATTTAAGCAATTCAACCCAGACTTAGTAATTCTGGATGTGAATTTGCCAGATGCCCTTGGCTACAACCTTTGCCGGGAAATGCAAAGCATCAATGATGTTTTTGTCCTCTTCCTCACGTCTCGAGATCAACCCGATGACAAAAATCAAGGGTTCAAACAGGGTGGTGATGATTATCTCACCAAGCCCTTCGATTTAATGGAACTCGAAAACCGAGTTGGGGCGATTTTGAGACGTAAGCGAGAAATTACGCCGTCTGACCAGCAACGTCTCGTTTACAATCACTTGACGATTGATCCCACCCGTCGGGAGGTGACCCTTCACGAGCAACTTGTCCCCTTGACCGCTCTAGAGTTCGATTTGTTACATTTCTTAGCATCTCACCCGGGTCAAGTCCTGCGCCGTTCTGAATTGATTCAGGAAGTTTGGGAATACGACTATGTTGGAGACCAACGAGTTGTTGACGTTCATATTGGACAAATTCGCAAAAAGATCGAAATCGATGCGAGTGACCCGAAGTTAATCCAAACGATTCGGGGGGTTGGCTACAAGTTTGAAGCACCCAACACTGAGCAACATAATGGGCAACGGTCTTTATGAACAACTGACACCAAGCTTATGTGATGGTGTCAGCTTTTTAGTTCATCAAGAATTTATTATAGACTGCCTACGGTTAAGTCTTGCATCTTGTCTATCATCAACCGCCCGGATTCCCCAGACCGATAGAATTTTGAGTCCTCCCTTACCAATCTGATGTTGGTTACTTTTTCATTCTTAGTGAGTGCCACCGTTAGGACATCAATGTCCTGACGTTTTGCTTTAAACACTGAAAAATGAGAACAGCTAGGGAAACATCAGTTAGTATCTACCAATTCTTTGTCTTCAAGTTCGCTGAAAAAATAGTTTTTAGCTAGCTTGAGACGGAGTAGCGGCATGATTATTGCTATCTGTTGAATCAGCTTCAGAAGTATCTTGCTGCTGAGTTTCAGACAGTGCAGGAGGTGTTTTCGCCGCTTGTTCTAACTGTTGAGCCTCACGCTTAAATTCCGTTTCAAATTCTCTCGAGGCATCTTGAAAACCGCGAATGGCTTTCCCTAGACTCTGACCAATCTCTGGTAACTTTTTCGGTCCAAATACTAATAGCGCCACGATTAAAATCAGCGCCATTTCCGGTAAACCAATACCAAAAACGTTCATTTCATAACCTCCTGATGTACCAATAGCTGTTTCTATTGTGTATCAAATGCTAGAGTCTAACTTTTCATTGATAATTGTCTCCCCACTGACAAGCAGACAGGGAGAGGATATTCATGGTTCATACCTGATTAAAGAAAAGTTTATGGCTATGAACCATGAACTATGAACCATGAACGCTCAAAACCTAGAGACCTATTGACCTAGGCTTCTCCAATCCACATTGATGTTCTCCAGCAACAGCGAGGAGTTGTATAGCTGCAAGATAATTAGCAAGAAAACGAAGAATAAGAGCATGAACACTGCCATTAAGGGCGTTGTTCCCCAACCGGGAGCTACTTTACCATATTCAGAGTTCAGGGGTTTGAGAATATCTCCTAACCGCGTCTGTTGTGCCATGGGTCACCTATGATTAATTTCGATCACGTTTTGTAATGTTCTGTAATATTATAGAGGAAGAAGACTCATTTATATAATATCCACAATGGAACCTGCAATAGTTCTTAGCATTTCAGTCGCTGTGATTCTAATCGCCGTCACTGGCTTTTCTATCTACACAGCGTTTGGTCCGCCTTCGGCTGAATTGAGTGATCCATTTGAAGACCATGAGGACTAAGCTCTGACTTTCCGGTCTGAAGAGAGGGGAGTTATTTCTGAGCTTCGCTTTATTTCTGAGCTTTGCTCCACGGCGCTAACACAAGGAGTTATTGGTCAAAAATGCTAGACTAATAACTTGCTACTTTAGGAACTTAAAATCTATGCTGCATCGGCGTTACCAGTTTGATTCGAGTCAAATTATGCACCGAGCTGAGGAGCTAGTTACTGCTGCTTCTAACCGCTATCGGATTACGGTGCAAGTGGCAAATCGGGCAAAGCGCCGTCGCTATGAAGATTTTGAAAATCTGGATGATCCAATGATGAAGCCAGTTCTGCGGGCAATCATTGAGATGTCTGATGAATTGACTCAACCGGAAATTATTGGGGATTAAAGGCGGGCGCTAGGGGAGCGGGCATAAAAATACTTGAGCAGCTTCGTAGATACGATGAAGCAGGGGGAGCAGAGCGAGCAGGGGAAGCGGGGGGAGATATTAGCTGTTCAGTTATTTCTGCCTTCTTGCACTAGGGGAGCTGAGGGAGCTGGGGAAGAGGAAAATAGGTAATCTTCTACCAAAGAGGGAGTAATCTTATGGCGACAGCTATATCATCCTATTCACTATGATCCAACTGAAACGGAAGGGTAAGGCGACGCGCTTAGTTGTGCTGTTCACCCTTGCCATTCTGACGAGTATCGGCTTGTGCTGGAGCAAAGCGGGGATTAGGACTATCCCCGTTTTGTCAATTATAAGTTCCCAACCCGCCAGCGCCCAATTAATGCGATCGCAGGATACTTGGCGTCAAGTTTATGAACAGTTGCCCGATTTTCCCAAAGAAAACCAGTATGTCACCAATGAAACGGGCGAAGTCAATTTAGAGAGTACATTGGTAAGTCGTCTGATTCGTTATCACCTGTATGAGAAAAGACGTCTTCCTAATTATCGGTTTGATTGGAAGTTGACACTGGCTGACTATCTTGGGGCGAATGAGTATATCAATGAATCTGACTATCCTGGTAGTAACACATTAACGGAAAATCCGATGGCAGGCGATCGCGCGGTGATAGAAAAGCTGACTCGCCAGCAGCGAGAGGATTTGATTGAGGTTTTGGTTAGCATTTATAATCCCAATCGCCCCGATCCCCAAATGTCAACACCCAGCCCGCAACCGTCGCCGCCTTCTACTCCGACTCGCCCATCTAACCCAGGATTACCTCAACCTGGGGATGCTGATTTACTGAACATCAATTTTTGACATTACCGTTTAGCACCTGTTGAGCCGTTAGCGCCAGGTTGGGGAATAGAGGAGAGGGAATGCGATCGCTCCCTCTATATTCTGTCGGATCGTACCATCCTTCGACTAAGGTGAGGCGGGTGACTTTAGCCTCTAGGGGGTCAACAATCCAGTATTCAGGGATATCCAGAACACTGTATTCTGAGCGTTTAGCGCGATAGTCGGTGCGTTTGGTCGATTCGCTGACTACTTCAACTACAAGCAAAGGTGGGGGTTCGTTTAATTCAATAATCGCTTCCCGATGTTGTAACTCGCGCCACTGTTCTAGGGGAATTACCACCACATCGGGGATGCGAACGGTGTCCCAACGCCCTGAACGAGGGGAACGGATACCCACGATTCCAGCTAGGGCTATCCATGGCTGTCCCATTTCAGAGGCTTGGCTATCAAAAGTATGCTCTAAGAATTTCAGGATTGCACCATGTTTGCCAGTACCCAGGCTCATTGGGACTAATTCTCCGTTAACCAGTTCGTAGCGAGTATCGCTGCCATTATCATACTGGAGATAGTCTTCGAGAGTCAGGCGATTGGTCGTCGTCGTCATGGCAGGTTCGGGGGTTGCGGGATAGTTCTAGTGTATTGGGTTATTGCTCAAATCTTCACGACTGATGAGTTCGTTACCCTAATTATGACTCTCATAAACACCAGATCCGTTCTTACAACAATATTGAGATTGAGTAGGTTCATAGCTGAAATTCTTCCGCTTCTGCCAAAATCGGATTAATATCAAACCAAGACCCCTGAGAATCTCGATATTCAAAGACGAACATATCGCGAATTAAAATTTGAAATTTCTCTTCTCCCCGCAAACTTTTCTGCTGCGCTACCTCCCGCAAATATATCCATTCATCCTCGGCAATGGCTAAGGTTAATTGATTCCGCCGTTGTCGAATGATATCTTCAATACAATCTCGCGAAAATGGTGGATCATCTCGCTCAAGACATCGGGCGATTAGCATGAGTAATTGCCGTGTATGTCCGCCACTTATTTGACACAATCGCTTTAAGGTATCTGGATGATCAAAGACTTCTGATAGACAATCCAGGCGCTGAACGGGATTCATATCTGGAAACGCCCTCGCTAATACCATTTGTTGCAGCAGCGCTATCCCTTCTTTACATTCACCGCCTTGGCGTAGTTGCACGGTAACCATGGGTAAAACTTTGGGAACAACGGCAAATCGATTGGTTAATCGCTCCCAAGCGTTGGAAAAAATTAAACATAGGGGAATGGTGTAAACAACGTGACAATTCAGTTGCTTTAACTGTTCGCCTCGGTCTACAAATAAGTACACAGGCTGAGGCTCACCTGTGGGTTTAATTGTGTTCTCCAAGCGGTCAAGATTATCGATGATGACCACTAATCCTTTTTTGCCAATTCGCTTCAGTTTCTCCGTGGCGGGTGTCAAGACTTCCTGATTAATTGCCTTTAAAATCCCATTGGTGCGCGGTTCCAGATATTGGCGTAACTGAGAACGCAGCCGGGGACTGTCTTTCATTTTGGTGGTAATTTTGGCAATTCCACCAGGTAGGGAAAACTTGGCTATGGATAACTCGATGGGTGTTTGTAAGAAATCGCCAATCTCGCGAAACAAGTTGACAAAATAGGCAGGTTGTAGTCTAATTTTAACCGCTTCCAAACTTTCCGCCACCGATCGCGCAATCGCGAGCAGGATATCTGTCACGTCAACGTCTGCCATTTCTAAGAAGTGGCTAGACTCAAAATACACAACATGACACCCCTGTTTCTCTAATCCCAGCTTGAGTTGCTGCAATTCAGTAGACTTGCCACAACCGATATATCCGGTAAATAATTGGCACGTTGGTTTATGGGGAGATAGGCGAGTAATGGTTCTGCCTATCTGCTTAATCGTATTGCCGCCACGCACCGAGGATAAATTGATATAATACTTCTGATCCTGGGGATTGGCAAATTTCAGGGGACTTGGGTTACAAGCTTGGTAAAACTTTGCTAAATCTAGACTTATAATTGTTTTTAGATTATTGTAAACTTCTGCCCACTCACTAGGAAACGTCTCACGAGTGTAAACTTCCAAGGCTGCTTGATAATATGCGATCGCACGTTCTAAATCATCTGCCTTTTCTCCCTCAGTTCTGTCACTGTAGACATTACCCAGATTAGTTTGAACTCCTGCCCACTCGCGAGGAAAAGCCTCACGGGTGTAGACTTGTAGGGCGGTTTGATAATAGGCGATCGCACGTTCTAAATTATCTGTTCTGTCTCCCTGAATTCTGTCAGTGTAGGCATTACCCAAATTATTTTGAGTCATTGCCCAAGCTCTGGGAAATTCTTCAATGGTAAGGACTTGCAAAGCAGCTTGATAGGATGTGATCGCACTTTCTAAATTCTCTGCTCTGTCTCCCTGGATTCGGTCAGTGTAGGCATTACCCAGATTATTTTGAGTCATTGCCCAATTCCTGGGAAACGCCTCACGGGTGTAGACTTCTAACGCCGCTTGATAGGATGTGATCGCAATTTCTAAATTCTCTGCCCTTTCTCCCTGAATTCTGTCACCGTAGGCAGTACCCAGGTTATTTTGAATTGTTGCCCATTGGCTGGGAAACGCTGTACGGGTATAGACTTCCAACGCCGCTTGAAAATGGGCGATCATACGTTCTAAATTATCTGCCTTTTCTCCCCGGAGTCTGTATAAGTAGGCATGACCCAAATTATTTTGAATCATTGCCCAATCCCTAGGAAATGCCTCACGAGTGTAGACTTCTAAGGCAGCTTGATAAGAGGCGATCGCTACTTCGAGATTCTCTGCCCTATCCCCACGAATTCTATTCATATAGGCATTTGCCAGATTATTTTGAGTCCTTGCCCAATCTCTGGGAAACCCTTCAATAGTAAAGACTTGCAGCGATGCTTGAAAATAGGCGATCGCCGTTTCTAGATTATCTGCCTTTTCTCCCTGGATTCTGTATAAGTAGGCATGACCCAAATTATTTTGAATCATTGCCCAATCCCTAGGAAATGCCTCACGAGTGTAGACTTCTAAGGCAGCTTGATAAGAGGCAATTTCATTTTCTAAATTATTTATCCATTTTTCAATATATGTTTTTCTGCTATGATTTTGCAATTCTTCTTTGTCAGATGGAGTTATTTTTTTAACCTTCTCTTTTTGTTTAACACCAATATAATCAACTATATTTTTTCGAGTAACTATAGTAGTAATCTTTATATCATTCAGACATAGAACCTTGAGTGGAAAACCCCAACCATTAACTAGCGTTACCTTAATTTCCCCTTCCATTTCCTCCTGCGTCGCCGTCAGCAAAAACTGAGCCGCACCATAACTTCCTCCAAATCGGTGCAATACTACTGCTGGTTCCCCCACAGGTTTACTACTAAATAAAGGCGAAGTCTCCAACATACAATAAATAGGATATTCCTCATCCTCATAAAGCCACTCACTATTCCCAGACGGTTGCAGGTCAATTGTCATCAAGTAAGTTTTACCCACCTGCGCCTCACGCGGGTAGCTAATCACTGGCTGAATCGATAGGGGTAGTTGTTGAGTATCAGACACAATCCTGTCCTCCGGGAGGGGTAAGTCGGAGTACGGTCATGGGATTCCCGTAGTAGACATACATAAAGGTATAAATGAAGGGTAGCAGGTCTTGGGTAGTTGGTTCATCCGGTAACTTCTGAACCACTCTCAATCTCAATTCTCGCAGCAACGCCGCTACTGATAGATTAGGCGATCGCAAAGATGCTTCAATCAGTTCACGAGCAAACTTAGCCGCATAAGAGTCACCCACAGCACCTAACGTACCAATCACACCTCGCGCCCCTTTTGCTAAAAATAGTTCGACAAAACCCATACGATAAGTATGGGGAATAGACGCATGAGCTTGTTCGCGACCTGAATGACAAGCATTAATAAAGACAATACCGCGAGACTTTTTCACCAGATTAAGCTGACACCTGCGTAATGCCAATAATTTTAACTGTTGCTGTTCATCATAATCTGAACCCAGAGTTATTTCCCTAAGATTCCCTCTAAACGTTCCGTGACAAGAAATATAGACAAAACCACAGCCAACTTGATGCTGCTGTAAATACTGCTGAAAGGTTTTAATCGGATGCTGACTGCTGCGGTAAACCACGGCTTGCAATTGTTCTAAAATATCGAGTTCGGGTCCGACTCCCTTGAGTTCTGTATCCAGAACATAGGCAACAGCATTCCCACAGCATTCATCTGCTTGGAAATTTAACACCACATAATCATCGCCACTGATAATCTGTCGCCAGCGTACTGTAGTCATCAAAGCGCCCAGATATTCATTCGGTGACTCATAGGGCGATAGTTCCAACATTTCCCAAGGGATTTCAAAATCGGTATAGTCAGCAATGACTAGGCATAACTGCTGACCAAACTTATACTTAAGCCGCTTTAACCATTTGCGAATCTCCAGATTGACATGGGAAAAATAGCTCATATCATCCCGAATCTTTTCCGGAAGCTCTTTGTTCTGTACCAATTTTCCCAAGGAAAGATTCGGCGGCTGGTTTGGCGGAGTTTGTGGCAGTCCAGCTACCCCATTACCACCCCACACAGAATATTCATCTTCCCCATTCTGATAGATGTGTAAAATAGCCACCTCTGGCGGTAGCTTCATCGTGATGTAAAGTTTGTTGGGTGGGAAAAGTTTTTCTTCAGTTTGTGTTTCTACATCCTCTGGTAAAGCGGGTGGGGTTGGTGTTGGCGCTGCTGCTTGTGTAGCTTCAAAGGGTAGCTGTTTGGTTCGCCCCAAACTTGTGGGTGAAGTGATTGCCCGTTGGGTGAGTGAACGCTTGAACTTATCAACCATCATTCCACCTCCATTTCCTGCAAAGGTGGAATCGAAACCACGGCGGCTCCCATAACTTGTGCGAGTTCTAAAGGCAAATCCTGATACTGTTTCGGCTGGGGATTGAGCAGAACTCTAAATCTAAACCATGAGCCAGAGGCGTCGCCTTTCCCTTTCCTGCCTCAATTCCGGCACTAATGCGAGGAACTAAGATACTCTGCGCCATTATCTTCTGTGCGCGTAACTCATGGCGGGCATTTCCGGCTCCCACCTGAATCAGGCAAACACTCGCCCGTTCTACATACGCCCAACTCAGGTAGGGTAATAATTCATCCTGCCATTGACAATCCCGCAAACAAGTGTGGTCAAGGAGTAACATGAGCATTTGTTCAGCGACAGGCGCTCGGCGGTAACTATGTAAGTCAGTGGGTGATACGATTAACCCCTGATGACCATTCCCGGTAGACTGGTGGCGAATCCGCTGAAACTTTGCTGCTTCCAGTAATGTCCTCACCAAGGCTAAATCCTGCAACGTCTTTGCCTTCTCCACGCCAATAATCGCCCCATACGCCTTAGCCTTTGGCTGGAAACGACGACTCGGTAATTGGAGTGAAGCGGCTTCCCGTTCAACTGGAGCCTCATCTTCTGGGTAAGGATTGACAGGAGCGGTATTAAAGGGTAAGCGTGTGGGCGGTAAGGGTTCGGCTTCATCCGACTCATACACCGATTCCCTCACTGTTGCAGGTTCAGACGGGTTTGAATCCAAGGGTGTTGTGGTCGATTTGTCTTCCCCAGTTTCAGGCTGATCAAATTGTGGTGTGACAGGTTCAGCACTTTCCGTTGATACGTCTTCAGTCTGTTGAGGAATCGGTTTTAACCCCATCAGGTGAGCCGCCGCATCAACATCTTTTGCCCTCATTTCGGCTACACCCTCTAACCGCGCATTCGCCAGAGCGAGTCGCCCTAAAGCAATCTCCCGACGCGGACTATACGTTTCCAGGATTGACGTGTAATCGAGTATCCGGGCGGTGGCTTCGGCTGTAATCGTGGGACGCAGGTGGAGCGCGTTTTGCAGAGGTTGGCGCAGCCGCTTCAAGCTAAAATCCGGCTCCCCTCTCCACCCCTCTCGTTCTCCCCTAACAGGGGAGAGGAGTAAGGAAGAGTTTTTATTGGTGGAGGGGCTGGGGGAGAGGTCAATCCATTCCAGAATCTCTGCTACTCTATCCCTCGTCTTTTCCACCTGTCCACTCAACCGCAGGGCAAAACGGTCTAGCAAATGAGGCGAAACCATGCCCACTTGATCACTAGCACACCCTGCCAACCAACAGAGATTCGGTTGCCAAAATTCCTGCTGTCCGTGACGTTCCAGATGTGCCACATCTGCCCCCATCAGCGTTACACAAGCCCGTGCGCTTGCTAAACTCAACTTGGTCAAGTCCGGAATAATCACCAACCGCAGTTCTGACTGATTCTGTCCGGCGGTTAATAAACCCGGTTTCCAATCAAAAGACTGTTCCCCCGAATTCCCCGATAATCCCAAACGTCCCCACAAATCATCCTCCGCTTCCCACGTCGCCAACGTCACCGAGATAACCGGATGTCCCGTGACAATCGCCACCATCTGAGTCAGGATTTCAGCCGTCAGCCGTAAGACTTCAGGAGTCGTATCAAACAGCAGAATACTCCGCAGCCCTGGACTAATCGCCGCACAAGCGAGCGATCGCGTGAAGGAATCCGTTAACGTAAGTTGATAAGATGGGGCAGAATCAGTCACCGCTCAAAATCTCTTGCACAAGCTGATTATCTGGTTCACGCCACGGCATTTGGTTACTTTGGAGAACTTCCGGACGACGATGTTGGAGTGCCAGCCGTGCCACTGTTGCTACATGATTATTGGTCACCTGTTTTTCACCCTTTAACGCCGCATAAGCACGAGCCGCCAATGCAATCATATAGTCCCCCCGATTCCCTTCTGCCCGAAAACCCGCCGCTAACCGCACACAGTTTTTAGCAACATCCACGGGAACTTCCACCTGATAAAAATTATGCCGTGCTTTCTCCAGTAACTCCCGGTGTTCTTGGTCTTTTTCCAGAGCATCATTAATATAGGTGGAGGATTCACCCGCTTTAATCTGAGATACCGCCTGATCAAATTCCAAAACAGTCTGCAAAATCTCAGTCCGTTTCGCTTCCTCTGTTTCAGCCGTGACACTAACCATCAACCCAAAACGGTCAATTAATTGGGGGCGCAATCCTCCTTCTTCGGGGTTCATCGTGCCCACTAAGGTAAACGAAACCGGCTTTTGCTCACTTTGCCCTTCTCGCTGCACCACCAGCACCCCAGTTGAGGTTACATCCAGAATAATATTGACGATATGATCATCGAGCAAATTGACCTCATCAATATAAAGTAGTCCCCCATTCGCTTCTTCCAACAATCCAGCCTGGGGAACAGGCTTACTCTTCATCAACTCATCAATTTTCCAACCGCCCACCACTCGGTCTTCTGTGGCATTAATTGGTAAAGTAACCGGGAGACAGCCATACATCATTTGAGCAAACGCCCGGACTGCGGTAGATTTTCCCGTGCCGCGATGTCCACTCAGTAACACCCCACCAATCCGAGGGGCAATATACGCCAGTTCCAGCGCCAATTTAATCTGATGCTGACCGACAATCAGCGTGTAGGGCAATATCTGAATGGCTGATTTCTCAATCACGACGGTTTTTGGGGCGTTTCCTTCAATGTCCATTTCATTGTCACCTGCATCTGGGCTTCTCCGCCAAATTTCGTCAGTACCGCCCCCACTTCAGAATTCAATTTTATCGCCAGTTGTACTTCAAATTCATTGGGTTTGACCGCATCGCGCATTTGGTTGACACTGCGAACGACCTGTAAAGCGCATTTACGAGATAAAGCCAGACCATCTCCAAAAACGTTGTCTACAGCCTTTAGAGACTTTCTAGCAAGGCTTTCTCGTGTATCCTGATAGGGACTTTTATCGTCAAGAGTGTCAGGGACTTCATCAACTTCTATGTAGATGTCAACTTGCTCCCCATCAACCTCACTCGTGCTTTTGATAATCGGCATGGTTATTATTTATTAGATTATAATCTCTTATATTTTGTAGCAAATTCCTGTTGTTTTTAGCAATTTTATGCCTAAATTTAAGGAATTAGATCGCCTTTTTTGTGTGAGACAATTAGAAAACGGTGCGTTACGCTTTGCTAACGCACCCTACCGTGACACAACTAAAATGGTGGAAAGAATATTTTAAATCGGGCGCAAGCCTTGCGCCCCTACCGTTTCTTTTGCGTAATTTTAATCCATCCAATTAGGTGTGCCAAGTCATGACATCCTTTTTTGTTGGTTAATGCAAAAAGTGACGCATACCTGTAAGTACCATCACCAACCCTAATTCATTCGCCGCTTGAATCGAATCCTTATCCCGTAAACTTCCGCCCGGTTGTACGATCGCTTCTATACCAGCATCAGCCGCCGTCCGTACTGAGTCATCAAAGGGGAAAAATCCATCACTGGCGAGAATACCCCCTTTCGCTTTTTCCCCAGCTTGTTCTAAGGCAATTTTCACCGCACCCACGCGATTCATTTGACCCGCACCAATTCCCAACGTGGTGCGATCGCCTGTGACGACAATGGCATTAGATTTAACGTGTTTACACACCTTCCAGGCAAATAATAATTCCTCTAATTGATCAGGTGTCGGTTGCTTTTCAGTCGCAACTTGCCAGTTGTCGGGGCTATCTACCGCATCATCTGAGGCTTGTACCAGCAACCCGCCAGCAATAACCTTTACAGTTTGCTTGGGACCTTTTTGCAACTCAGGTAGCAGTAAAACTCTTAACTTCGATTTTTTCGCCAGAATCTCTTTGGCGTCGGGTTCGCACTCCGGTGCGACGACACATTCCAAGAAGGTTTGGGTTAACGCCCCGGCTGTAGACATATCAATCGGATGGTTCAAGGCGACAATACCGCCAAAGGCAGAAACTGGATCAGCATGTAAGGCTTTTTCGTAAGCTTCAAACAGCGTACCTCCCAACGCCACACCACAGGGATTGGTATGCTTAAGTACAGCAGCGGCGGGTAAATCCGTAAATTCAGTAATAATCCGCCGTGCGGCTTCTAAATCCACCAGGTTATTGTAACTGAGTTCTTTTCCTTGTACTTTAGTTGCAGCCGTCCAGCCTGTGGGAGTGGTTCCAGTTTGATACCAGGTTGCTGATTGATGAGGATTTTCCCCATAACGTAGGGATTGCAGTTGCTTTCCAGCGAGGACAAAATCCTGGGGAAGGGATGGGGCTTCCTGGGCTGCGTCGAGGGGTTCCTGGGTTTTGCCTAGGTAGGACGCGATCGCGCGATCGTAATCACCTGTATGAGAAAATGCTTCTATTGCACAAGATTGGCGGAATTCTAGAGACGGGTGATGCTCATGCTGGCGTAATTGTTCTAGATAGGTGTCATACTGACTGGGGTTACACAAAACGGTTAGATGGGCATAATTCTTCGCTGACGCCCGTAGCATGGCAGGTCCACCAATATCGATATTCTCGATCGCCTCTGATAACGTTACATCTGGTTTCGCGATCGTCTCCTCAAAGGGATACAAGTTCACCACCACCAAATCAATGGGTAGAATCTGATGGGCTACCATTTGTTCCACATCCTCCGCCACATCGCGCCGTCCCAGAATACCACCATGAATCCGGGGATGCAGGGTTTTCACTCTACCCCCTAAAATTTCAGGAAATTCTGTATAATCAGATACTTTAGTTACAGGCAAGTCCGCCGCTTGCAGGGCTTTGGCGGTTCCCCCACTACTCATTAAGGCAAAGTCAAATTCTGTAACTAACTGACGGGCAAACTCAACCAGTCCAGTTTTATCCGATACACTCAGCAGGGCTAAACGTGCCATAACTCTTCTCAATCACAATCTTCTTTAGGATATCTGGGATTTGAGATGTTTCGTCATTGGTCATTGGTCATTGGTCATTGGTCATTGGTCATTGGTCATTGGTCATTGGTCATTGGTCATTGGTCATTTGTCATTGGTCATTGGTCATTGGTCATTTGTCATTGGTCATTTGTCATTGGTCAGGGAATAGGGA
>NZ_JAVKEA010000236.1:0-46910 GCF_040221695.1 Coleofasciculus sp. E2-BRE-01
GAAACCCGCCCCTACACAATCTCCCCCATCTGACACACCGAGCGTGTTACTGAGCGAAGCCGAAGTAAGTCGAGGTGTTCCCCATCTGCTGATAACTGATAACTACATCTGCGGTGCGATCGCATAATCCACTAACTGGGCTATTTTTTGCCGCAGGGTTTCTAGTCCTAACCGTTTGCTAGCGGAAATAAATATCCCTTGGGGAAATTCGTCTTGGGCTAAGACTAGGGTTTCACTGTCTACTTCGTCAATCTTGTTAAACACCACTAGAATCGGTCCTGGTGTCACGGGCATATCTGCCAAAATGGACATGACCGAACGAATGTGATTTTGCCATGCGGGATGGGATAAATCCACCAGATGAATTAACGCATCGGCTTCTGTCACCTCTTCCAACGTGGCGCGGAAGGAATCGACGAGGGGGGGTGGTAATTCGTGAATGAATCCCACGGTATCGGTTAGCAGAACCGTAATCGCTTCCCCCGTCTCCGCATAAGTAATCGGTAAACGTCGGGTAGTGGGGTCAAGGGTGGCAAACAATTGATCAGCGGTGTAGACTTCGGCATTCGTTAATGTATTTAACAACGTCGATTTGCCTGCATTTGTATAACCCACAACAGAAATCGTTGGCACATCTTGTTTTTGGCGTCGTTGTCGCATCCGCGATCGATGTGCCTGCAACTGATTCACCTCTTGTTGCAATCGGGCAATTCGGCGCTGAATCGCACGGCGTTCGGTTTCCAGTTTGGTTTCTCCGGGTCCACGAGTTCCAATTCCACCGCCTAACCGCGACATGGCTTGACCTCGACCCGTGAGGCGCGGCAGCATATATTCTAATTGGGCTAATTCGACTTGTAATTTCCCGGCACGGGATTGGGCGCGTTGGGCGAATATATCTAATATGACTTCCGTGCGATCAACGACTCGTACCCCAGTTTGGGCTTCTAAGTTGCGGACTTGGGCGGGGGATAAATCGCGGTCAAATACGACTAGATTCGCCCCTAATGTCTGCACCGTCAGGGCAATTTCCTGCACTTTTCCTGCGCCGACAACGGTTTGAGGATGGGGTTGCGATCGCCTCTGTCGCATCGTCTGTAATACTTCCCCTCCGGCGGTTTGCACCAGTCGGGCAATTTCGGCTAACCCGTCTTCAAACTGTCCCTTACTCATATTCCCTGTCATTAACCCAACAATCAACACCCGATCTTGATCAACATCGACGTGTTGGGCGATGAATTCGCGGCGGAATTCGGCTTCAAGTCCTTCAACTAAATCAAAGAAATCTTGTTTAGTCAACAGATCTAAACTTAATGCTGGGGATAAATGCCAACTCGGTTGACCATCGTTGTCTTGTTTCGATGACTGAGTAACGGGAATCAGGTGGGCTAAATAGGTTTCATTCACATATCCGGTTGCGCCTCCCCCCCGCCGTTCAAATCCCGACTCACTCACGGTTAGCATGACTAACGCATCCAAGCGTTGAATCGCCATGGCGGTTAAGTCAGTATTACGTGGGGTATGGGATTTGAGTTGAGTGGCGATACAGCGAATCCCACACAACCGTTCTGCACCATAGCGGGGTAACTCCAAGGGTGGGATTTTGGTTTGCGTTGGGGTTCCCACTCCCACTCGAATTACCTGTCCTCGACGATTCAGGTAAGTACATAAGGGCTGTTTGATATCAGCGCTAATCGCGGCTAACCGTTGGGCAAATTCCGGTGTGGTCAAGCGATCGCCCGGTAAGCGCTGGTGATAGAGGCGTTGCAGTTGTTTAAGCTGGCTAGGCTTTAAACCGACAAGATTGCCGTAGATCGTTTCGATAGGCGACTTCCAGTAAACTGGCTCCTGACTCTACTTTTGTTTATTTTAGATCCTCCCCGGTGTCAACGCACGAGGATTCCTTACCAGCCAATCCAAATGTAGGGGCGGGTTGAGGAATTCACGTAACGGGGAAATCACTACATTTCATCCAAAACCCGCCCTTCCCCCAATCTTGAACCCAATAATGGAGGGGCGGGTAATGAAACTCAATTAATGGGAAAATCAACCCAAACCCGCCCTTTCCCAATCTTCAACTCAACCGCTAACCTCATCCTAAATTCACCCCTAACGGTTAAGCAGAGGGCGGGTTTTGTTTTTCATTTATCGGTGGATATCTGAATTGATTCTCTAAACCCGCCCCTACAAATTGTCCCTAAACCCGCCCCTACAAATTGCCTTCAACCGCATTTGATATCTATTAGTACCACTTTGACTCGTTCAAATTCCCGCTTCAGCCGCGACACCACCTCGGAAGCCGTGGTTAATTGTTCTTCTTGCCCCATTCTTTCTAAATTTTCGCAATATTCCGAAAACGGTATTGCCCCTAAAGACGCACTGCTTGACTTGAGGGTATGAGCGGACTGTTCTAACCCTGCTGCATCGCTCTGGGCGATCGCGGTTTCCATCCCTTGGATTAATGTCGGAGTTCCGGTTAAGAAAATATCAATTAATTGGGCTAAACAGTCTGATGCAGCATCTCCCATTGCAGCTCGAAAGGCTTGCAGAATCTCCAGATTTAACGCCGCTTGACCCGTGGGTGCTGGTTGTATCTCTTCCTGTTTTGGCACAGACGGGTTCAAGACTTGAACGGATTGTGTAACGTGAATCGACTGGCTGCTATCGCCTTCCATGGCAACAATCTCAGGACAGGCGGCAGTTTCCCAGACGCGCCGTGGCGCGTCTCTACAAGTTCCCTCATCCTCCCGTGGCAAACATTCATGCAACGCTCGAACCAATTCCTCAACCCGAATCGGCTTGCTAATATAGTCATCCATACCAGCACGCAGACATTTTTCCCGATCGCCTTGCATGGCATTGGCGGTCATGGCAATAATTCGAGGGCGGGCGGCAGTTTCCCAGGTTTGGCAGATGTGTTGCGTGGCAGTTAACCCATCCATGTCCGGCATGTGTACATCCATGAAGACCACATCGTAGGGCTGACGCTGCAAGGCTTCTAGCACTTCTAAACCATTGGCAGCAATATCGGCTCGATACCCCATCCGTCCCAGCAGTTGCAGCGCTAACTGTTGGTTGACCATATTGTCTTCCGCGACTAAAATTCGCAGGGGTAGCCGCTGTGCCAAGGTCGCGTCAAGTTGGAGGGATTGGGTCCGCGATCGCTTGATTCTGTGGGGTTGACCGCTAAACACTCGAACTAATGTCTCGTAGAGTTGCGACTGCTTCACGGGTTTGTTCAGAAATGCCGCCAACTCCGCCTTCGCTAATCCCGATAGTCCTTCCGCACCCCCCAATGAGGTGAGCATCATTAACGGTAATTGCTGATACTTGGGCTTTTGGTGAATCGCAGTAGCTAGGGTTAAACCATCCATTCCCGGCATTTGCATATCTAAAATTGCTAACTCGAAATCCTCCTCCTGAGTCATTCGCGTCAGCGCGTCTTCCCCAGACTCAACCGCTTGGGGGATCATTCCCCAGGACTGGGTTTGCAGCGTCAAAATTTGTCGGTTTGTGGCGTTATCATCGACGATCAGGACTCGCCGTCCCGCTAGCTGAGGTTGATTGATGGAGATATTATCCCCCAACTCAGCAATCGACTCCGCCACAATCGTAAAATAAAACGTCGAGCCAACTCCCACCTGACTCTCTACCCATGTTATCCCCCCCATCATTTCACTGAGACGTTTGCTGATGGCTAATCCTAATCCCGTACCCCCATATTGGCGTGAGGTTGAGGAATCCACTTGAGTAAAGGACTGAAATAGCAGGGGGAGGCGATCAGCAGGAATGCCAATTCCTGTGTCCTTAATTGCAAACTGAATCTCGTAATTGGGGAAAGTCGCAGCAGACATCGGTAACGCTTCATTCCCGAATTCTTTGGCATTGACTTCAACCGTTACTTCCCCTTCATGAGTAAATTTAATCGCATTTCCCAATAAGTTGACCAAGATTTGCCGCAGGCGGGTAACATCCCCGACAATTCGGTCTGGCGTCCCGGGTTTAATCAGATAAGCCAATTCCAATTTTTTCTGGGCAGCTTTGGGCGCCAGTAAGTCGAGGGCTTCTTCAATACAAGTTCGCAGACCAAAGGGGTGTTCTTCTAAATCCAGCTTGCCCGATTCAATCTTAGAAAAGTCTAGGATATCATTAATAATGACCAGCAACGCATCACCGCAATTGCGAATGGTTTCGGTGAATTCCTGCTGCTGGGGAGTAAGTTGGGTATCTAAAAGCAATCCAGTCATGCCAATCACCCCATTCATCGGCGTGCGGATTTCGTGACTCATCGTCGCCAGAAAATCCCCTTTGGCACGGGTGGCGGCTAAGGCTTCATCCCGAGTTCGAGCTAACTCGATTGCCGTCTGCTGTAACTGGGCTTCCGCTTGCTCACGCTCAATAATCCGCTGCTGTAACCCTTCTAGGGTTTGTTGCAGTTGACCCGCCATGCGGTTAAATGCGGCTTTTAGTTGCCCGATTTCGTCATTGTGGGTAATTTCAGCACGGCGATTCAGTTCACCGTTAGCTAGGGCTTGTGCTAGTTCGGCTAACTCTTGCAATGGATAACGAACTTGTCGATTAAACAGGATAATCGTAACGGTTGCCAGCAAAATACTAATTGAAATGGAGGCAATTAACGTGGTGACTGTCGAGTGGTATAACTCTTGTTGAAGATTAGCAATAGAATAGCCGAGACGAACTTCTCCCAGGGATTGACCCCCGGAAACAATAGGTTTGCGGAATTCGCGCACGACGGGGTTCTGGGCGACAGCAGAAATCAGGGCAAGGAGATCACCTTCAGACGCCGTAAACTCCATCGCTTCTGCCACAATTGGTTCGTTCTGATTGATAAACCGAGTTAACGGTTTTCCCTCTGAATCAAGAACGACGCTGTAGACAATATTATCATCCACATTGGTTTGTTTCATCAACCGTTCTAGAGTCAAGAAGTCCCAATCGAGAACGGCTTCTGGACTGACGGCGCTTAAAAATTCAGCCTGATCTTCGGCTCGTTGCTCAAGGTTGGTTAACTGAACAGAAAATCGTCTGTTGATCTGCAAAACGCCAAAGAGTAATTGGCTGACAACTAAGACACTACTGGCAATTCCCAGATAGCGGAGAGTAATGCTTTGATTCCACTTGCCTAATGTTTTTCGTTTGAGAGTCATCGTCGGCGTCTCTATTAAGTAGGTAGGGACAATAAAAGTTAACGGTGGGGATCGTCATTGGTCATTGGTCATTGGTCATTTGTAAGGGCTTGAGGGCTATTCACATAACTTAATATAGTTGAGTTTATTTCCACCAACCTACTTACAGTTTTAGTGAAACTAACTAAGGTTTGGCGTTCCAGCTTTTGAGCTTTAAGGTTTCAATTAAGCGATCGAGTTCGGAATAGTCGGCGGCTGGCGTAAATTTCTCTAATCGGGCAGCTGTTAGGGCAGGATGATTAGCGGGAATGTTCAGCAGTGTTTCCTTAACTTTGTCCACGAGTTGCGGATCAGTATCCTGGAGTGCAGCCAAAGACCACTCTGGATAGAGCGCCGTGGTATGTTTGTAGTAGAAATTGTCGTTGGCTGGGTTGATAATTCTTACCACATCGGTACTGTTTATTAATCCTTTGTTGACCATTTTTTCCAATTGCCCAGTCCGAATAAAGCCTACCTCAATTGTGCCATTGAGAACCGCTAAGACAATGTTGTCCTGGGATTTATTTTCGACAAAACTCCTAAAATCTGTAAAGGGATCGATCCCATTTTTCTGCAGGTGATAGAGTTGAAAAACACAACCCGCCGCAGCGGTTTCAAAATCCACACAAGCGGCTGTCTTTCCCCGTAAGTCTTCCAGAGTTTGAATGTCACTATCCCGTTTGACGATAATTAAGGCGCTAAATTCTGCACCCGTTTGGGGGCGAACATGGGTGGTGAGAAATTCGGTATTGTAGAGCCGACGAATTTGGACAGCAGCGAGGGGGTTATTTAGGATAAAATCTAGATTTTCTTCTGCTACTTCAGTAAATTGACTGTCCTGGGTTAAGGGGATTAATTCAAAGGGACGACCCGTAACTTCAGAGAGATAGTTCAATAAAGGACTATAGCGTTCGTTAACGGATACGGCACTATCAATAGCAAGAATTCCCACTCTAATCAGTTCTTCGCTGACTTGCTGCACGGCGGTGGTTTCGACGGAGGACGTTGGTGGAGATTCAGCGATTTCTGTTTCCGTTCTGGCACAGCTTGTTAAAGATAGAAGCAGACTGAGGAGGAGCAACCAGAAGGCAGAGGGCTGAGGACTGAAGGCGGTACGATTTAGGGTGTTTGTTTGGCGTTTATTATCATTTTTCATCAGTAAGAGTAAGGGGGGGAAGTTTGTTAACATTTCTTAACGCAAATTACAAGATTTATGTCCAGGTACTTACATAGCAAAAGGCAGAGGGCAGAGGGCTCCAAGGCAGAAGGGAAAAGATTGACGGATCTTGGTTTGGCGCATTTTGCTTTGTCCTAATCGCTCATGTAGACTGCTATAACTCCCCTAAACGATTAAGACAATCTAATTTTCAACAAAGAAAAGTCATCAGGAAGGACACCATTATAACTGAGGGATTGGATATGATGAAAAACGTGCATTAAAGTGTTATTGGTAGAAAAATTGGTAATTTCTAGAACTTCAGAGAATTCATGAAGTCCCCAAATTTTGCCATTGTCTTGATGAATTTCATAAACTCCGTCACTAAATAAATAGAGTGTACTATCGGGTTTGATTTCACATAAATTGTCATCAAAATCAGCTTCGGGAAGCATCCCAATGGGAATACTCTTCGCTTCCAACCGTTTCATGGGAGTTGAAGCATCAGGTAGCAAAAGAGCGGGTGGATGTCCAGCACAAGCATAAACTAAGGTGCGATTAGTCTGGTTGTAAACGCCATACCAAATAGTGAAATAATCATCTCCGGTATCACCCATCTGAAAGATGGTATTAAGTGCCGTGAGAACCGCGCTGGGTTGGTAAAAATTGGTGTTAGCTAAAGATTGCGATCGCAAGATATTTAACACTGATACCGATAACAGGGCTGACTTCACCCCATGTCCGGCGACATCTAACAGGTACATGACTAAATGTTCGGAATCCAGCCAATAATAATCAAAGGCATCACCCCCTAACTGCAACGAGGGAACAAACTGCTGTTCAATCGTGACAACCGATTCCGTAATGGGGCGCGGTAAGAGCGATCGCACATAGTCAGCGGCTTGATTTAATTCCTGTTGTAAAATCTGATTTTGGCGCTGCAATTCTTCCTCAGCTTGCTTGCGCTTAGTGATATCATTGAGTGTGCCAGAAATTCCTCTGAGAGTCCCATTGCCATTTAAGAGGAGGCGGGCATACACTTCAATATAGCCTACCGTCCCATTTTTTGATAAATAGCGAACTTGGTAACAGCAATCTGGCATTTGAGAGGTGAGATTCTGTTCGGCTATTTGATCTTCATCAACCTGTAAGGCGTTAACTGGATAGGATTGGAGTAGATGGTGGAAATGGGCATCATGTTCGTGACGATCATCGGGATGAATGAAGTCTACAAAGCGCTTACCAAGACTTTCATGAATCGAAAATCCTGTAATTTCTGTCCAAGCAGGATTAAGAAAAGTTAATTGTCGTTCAGCATTCATTTGGAAAATCACTTCTTTCAGGTTTTCCACCACAGAACGATATTGCTTCTCGCTTTTGCGTAACGCCTTCTCCGCCCAACTCGCTTCCAGCAAACGACGCACTCGTCGCCGCAACACGGGGGCGTGAATGGGTTTAGTCACATAATCCACAGCACCCGCTTCAAACGCCCGATCCACCGAGGTTTGGTCATCCAATCCCGTAATCATTAAAATAGGAGTGCGATCGCATCCCATCAAGGTTTGCAGTTTGCTACAACAGGTAAAACCATCCATCTCTGGCATCATGGCATCAAGCAGTACCATATCCGGTTGTAGCTGGGCGTAAGTCGCAAGACATTGTTCTCCATTCTCTACTTCTTCGACTCTGTTCCCCTCTTTTTCGAGAATTTGACGCAGCATGATCCGCGTAAATCGGTCATCATCAACAATAAGAATCAAGGCAGAATTTGAGTGAATTGAGTGACTCATGCGATCAGATTAAATATTAATCAGTTTAATTATGAGCAATGCTGATGTACCAGTGGTTTTCCACTGTACGTCAGTGTTATTCCGTTAATTGTGGACTCGACACTGCCACAGACACCAGCGAAGAATTACGGTAATTTGTCTTAAGTCACAAAAACTCTATCCTAGAATTCACGTATTGACAAAATTCAAAAAATGTGTTTAAGATCGTCATTCATCATAAGTCACCTTTGTAGGTTGGGTTGAGGAACGAAACCCAACAAGAACAGGTTCGACAATACTGACTCACCCAGGGAGCGCGATCGCGAACTAATCCAACAAACGTTTCCTGTCTATTGGCTATCTTTAACGCGACTGGGTACAAGTCAGCCAGAGCCGTCCTCCTGCCAAGAAATTACTCGGACGTTGTCAAAGGTTTCAATCCACACCTTAGCTCCACATCTGGGACTATCGGGACGATATACAACCCGGCATCCTCCCGGTATTTCCACCTCATGACCATAGATATTAGTCTTGCCCTTTTGAGTCCCCTGTTTCTTGGCGTCAATCCCCGACGCGGGGTCGCCCCACTTCTTCACCGTAATCACCGGCTGGCGTTGTTGGTATTTTTGATTGGAGCGAATTCTTTGTGAATTGACGTGAATGATTGTTTTCGCTGGCTTTCGGTGATTGCGCCAACGCGGAGCCGGACCTCTTTTCCCGCGCTTAATTAGGGGTTTACCACTAAATAGAGGCATTAACCACATCCTCCCAGTCTTGTAAGCCCCTTCCACTCTGCCTTGGAGCAGCAGGACTCGCAGTCGAGCCGTGGAGATATTTAAAATTTCAGCCGCTTCTTTTGTACCGACAATCATAGTAACTAGAAAGATAGCGTAATAGTTTTAAGGAGTATACTATACCCGTTATCAGAATTCAACCCAAGCCCAATCAACTTTCCCTGTGGGATAAGTAGGTGGACAGAATTAACGTCAACGGTGAAGAACTCGCGGAGCGCCAAGCAAGCTACGTCATTTGTAAGGGTTTGAGGCTTGTTTACTTGCACTTAGTAAGGAGAAAACACGACACCCTTCAGGGTAAACGTCGTGTGCCTGGGAACTTGGGAAGACAATTAGAACTGTTTTCTTCTATGTCACTCAGTAAATTTACGGATTAAGTAAATTTACGGATTAGATTGCCTTCCCTTCATCAAAAATTCATAGTTTTCCCGGATGTAAGAGACAGTCATGACTGACTAAGATGTTTATCGTTCAGGAGTTAGTCATGAACGTAAACAGTTTCAATTATGGTTTAGAGTTTTTTCTCTTCCTGCGAAATGTAGGTAGAATGCGCTGGCATTACCGAAGGATTTTTATCTGGAGTGTTGGGTTGTGGATATTGAGTGTTGGTAGGTTACAGGCAATTAGTCAAGCTGTTTTTACTCAGGTAGATTCTATGCCATTTTCGGATAATTTGGTTGAATTGGATGCGACGCTAGCTGAGAACTCGGTTATTCCTAAGTCAGGAATAAAAGAGAACCTGTCGTTACATCGGACTCACGATAGTCCGCCAATTTCTAAGTCTACTATTTCCCCATCTTTAGAACCAATACCCTACCCGTCTCCGCCAGAGGTAACGTTGGATTTTGCTTTAGCGTCATCCCCAGAAACACCCACTCAGATGGATAATCGTTTGACTGAAGTTTCCTCCACTGAACTGCACTATCCATTTGATCAATCACCCGTATTGATGGCTGCACCAGACAACTTTAATCCGGGGTTACGATTGCCGCCGGAATCTCCAGAGTTGCCATCCCAACCGAGTTCAGTTTCGTCTTCGGCTGAGTCGATTGTTTTAGAAAGTTTAACGACTGATTTTCGCTATGATCATGATAACTTTGACCAACGGAATCTCTTTATCGAAGAAACTGCTCAATTTCGTTTACGGAATGGGAATATCGTCCGATTTAAAACAGGATTTAATTCCTTCAAGCATCCTGATGTTGATTCCGTAACCAATATTCCAATTCAAGTCGGTTGGGAGGGGAAAATTGAGCAAGTAACAGTGGAGGTTGCTGGAGGCATTGATTGGTTTGACCGTTTGCCAACGGCGCTGAATTTGAGCGCTAGGGTGGAAGCGCCTATTGCGGTTAAGGTGAGTCCGACGGGAGAGTTGGAATCGGGAATTTTCCCCGCCTTTATCGTCGAACAAGCACCCTATAAGTTTAATGCTGAAACGCTGGATAATCAAATCACAGCTTGGCGATTTGGTCCCAACGTATATTGGCAGATTGCCCCAGATACTAGCTTCTTTACCTTTCTGAGAGTGGGGCTTTATAACGATGGGAATCAAGAGTGGCAATCCTTTAGTCGGCTAGAGCAGAAAATTGGTCAGTTTTATCTGGCGGCTAATCTGTTTACCTGGAGTTATCAAGAGGATTTAGAGATGCAAAATGGCTATTTTTCGCCGCCGGATTTCCTGGTTTACAATGCCGAGTTTGGTTGGGAAGGCGATGTCTTTGATTTTCTGAGTTGTCGGTTAGCAGCAACATTAGGACGCCAGCGATTAGATGGAGAATTTGATAATGCTAATGGGTATGAAGCCCGTTGTACAGCTAAGATTTCGCCTAATGTAGAGGCAGATTTTGGTTATCGCTATACCAATGTTCAGAATCGAGCAACGGGGGATAGTGACTATAACAATGATGCCTTTAGCGGACAGGTGCGGATTTCTTTTTAGGTCATTGGTCATTGGTCATTGGTCATTGGTCATTGGTCATTCGTCATTGGTCATTGGTCATTGGTCATTCGTCATTGGTCATTGGTCATTCGTCAAAGCTTGAGTAGTATTGACTAAATTTGATTTAGTTTGGTTTATTTTTACCCGTCTACTTATGACTGAGTTAAATTTCAATAAATCGGTTTATCAAGGAGCATCATGAGTATTAATTTTGAGCCACCACCCAAAAAAATATCTCTTTTGGTTTGTGCTGGAGGAATTGCCACAGCCATTGCCGCGATCGCGAGTTTGGAAACCCTGTCGAATCAACCAAATATTGAGTCTATTCCATCACCCGAAGCCTCGGTTTCTCAAGTCGTTACCCCTAAGACTAAGGAAAACCCTAAATTGGCGAAACTCGATGCTGAATCGGTAAAATTGCCCGGTACTCCAGTCACCTCTGCTGAACTCAAAGCGGCGGAACGTTCAGTGATTCCTCCGGGTGCAGGTACATTAACCCCAGCGGAAATGGCAATGGCTGAACAAGCCTGGAAGTATTTTGAACACAACTGGAATGATCAAACCGGATTGGTGAATTCTGCTGATGGATTTGCCTCAGTAACGATGTGGGATCAAGGGGCGGCAATTGCGGCATTAGTGAGTGCTAAAGAACTGGAGATTATCCCAGAGTCTGAATTTAAGACTAAGATGAGTCGCCTGTTGAAAACACTGGCAACGATGCCGCTTTATAACGACGAATTGCCGAATAAAGTCTATAATTCTAAAACATTAATGCCTGTTGATTATGGTCAACTGGACAAGAAAGAGGAAATCGGTTGGTCAGCCATTGATTTGGGGCGATTGGCGTTATGGCTGAAGATTGTCGGCGCGAAATATCCAGAGTTTAAATCAGAAACGGAAGCCGTTTGGGATCATTGGCAGGTTGATCGGTTGACAGAAAATAATCAGATGTATGGCACTAGCGTTGTTAATGGCAAAGAGCAATATAATCAGGAAGGGCGCTTGGGCTATGAAAATTATGCGGCTTATGGTTTGAAGTTGTGGGATTTGAATGTTCAGAAGGCGTTGGATTTTGCTGAAAATGTGGCGTTTGTGGATCTTTATGGTCAAGGGGTTCCTTATGACAAGCGAGATTATGAAACGTCGGAAGCGAATAACTATGTCCTTAGCGAACCTTATATTTTAGATGGGATTGAAACCGGGTTTAAGGCTTTGCCGAAAGCTTACGCGGATCGACTTTTAGCGGCACAAGAATCCCGGTACAATGCCACGAATCAATTAACGGCGGTAACTGAAGATAATTTGGATCGTCCGCCTTATTTTGTCTACGGCACTTTGTTCGCCAATGGGGAAGCCTGGGCAACGATTACTGATACTCGCGAAAATCATGATAATTTGCGCTTTATCAGCACGAAAGCGGCGCTGGGTTGGCACGTTCTTTACAATACGGATTACACCGATAAGTTGTTTGAGTTTGTCCAAGATAATCTCAAAGCGGATAAGGGATGGTACAACGGGTTTTATGAGTCGTTAGATGAACCGAATAAATCCCTGACGGCGAATAATAATGGTGTGATTATGGAACTGTTTCTCTACAAAAAAGTTGGCGAACCGCTGATCGAATGGGCAGGGGTGAGGGAATAGGTTTGTAGGGGCGGGTTTTACCGATAACGTGAGGGTTCAAACTATTAATGTAACCCAACCCGCCCTGACAGAGTTTTGAATGTGAAAAGGAATGGTGCGTTACGCTACGCTAACGCACCCTACAGATAGAGACTCGCTATCTGCTTTTTGTCCTGAAGCATTCCTCCGTAAATCTAACTAATTCTCCAATCCGGACTAAACAAATCTCCGTAGGTATACGGTTTTCCGGCTTCATTTTTTTGCGTCTAATAAAAAAAGAGTTAAGTAAGTAGCCGGATAAAAGAAAACGATACCCTACTCAGTCTTGTAAACAAGCCTCAAATCCTTACAAATGACAAAGGACAAATGACAAATAACAAATGACGTTACTTGTTCTAGCGTAAACATTGATTCTTATGCTGCCAAAACATTCTCGCCAAACCGCCTTACAACTAATTGCTTTATTCCTCATCGGAGCAATTTCTCCTTCACTATTGATTCAGTTTCCCCAAACAGCATTGGCTCAAATGCCCACTTCTGCGCCTACTACCTGTGCGGAAATTACTGCCCCGCTAACAGCAGAGGAACAACTTTATGCCCAGACAGCTTGGCAGTATTTTCTCAATAACTATCAGCCAGAAACAGGATTCACCAACTCCAGCAATGACTATCCCTCCGGTACAATCTGGGATATGGGAAATTATTTAATGGCACTGAATTCAGCCCGGTGGTTAAATTTAATTGACCAGGAAGAGTTTGACTATCGCCTGAATCAGTTTTTAACGGGTTTGGAAACGTTGAGGTTATTTGAAGATAGCCTACCGAACAAAGTGTATAACACCGAAACCGGACAACTTGTTGATTATGCCAATACTCCTATCGAACGAGGAATTGGTTGGTCGGCGTTGGATATTGGTCGCTTATTAGCCGCATTTGATGTAATTCGGACTTGTCATCCCCAGTATGAAGATTGGCTATCCAGAATTCTCCAGACATGGGATATTAAGCGATCGCTTAACGATGGACACCTCTATGGCGCTACGGTTTTACCGGATAATCAAACCCTATTGGTGCAAGAAGGGCGTCTGGGTTATGAAGAATATGCGGCGAGAGGCTACGAACTTTGGGGCTTTAATGCGGCGAAAGCTGTCTCCTTTGAACCGTTTAAGTTGGTGGAGATTAATGGGGTGCAAATTCCTGTGGATACTCGCGATTACCAAACCACCAATGCTAATAACTATGTGGTAAGTGAGTCCTATATTTTAGATGGGATTGAATTTGGCTTCCAGGGAGATATTGCGGATTATGCGGCTAGGGTTTTAGA
Organism: Coleofasciculus sp. E2-BRE-01; assembly: GCF_040221695.1. Classification (NCBI taxonomy): domain Bacteria; kingdom Bacillati; phylum Cyanobacteriota; class Cyanophyceae; order Coleofasciculales; family Coleofasciculaceae; genus Coleofasciculus; species Coleofasciculus sp. E2-BRE-01. The sequence continues at coordinate 13,789 of NZ_JAVKEA010000236.1, forward strand.
GGTTCAAAAACGTCGCTATGAACAAACGGGACAACTCACGGCGGTGACAGAGGATAATATTGATCAACCGCCCTATTTTCTCTACAATACGGTTTACGCCAATGGCGTTCCCTGGGCAACAATTACCGATCGCAACGAGTCTCACTCAGCGTTACGCAGCATCAGCACCAAAGCCGCCTTCGGTTGGCACTATCTCTATCCCGATAATGATTACGCCAAAACCCTGTTTGAGGCGGTGAAAGACTTACGCAGTCCCGATGGTGGTGGGTTTTATGCGGGATTGTATGAGGAAACTCAAGCACCGAATACCGCCTTAACCGGGAATACCAATGGCTTAATTCTAGAGATTCTCTACTATAAAGCCAGAGGAAATCAACCCTTAATTGGCAGCAATGGCGTCAGCGTTTCCACCGGAAAACCGGGAAGAGAAGCCGTGGTTTCCCCTAGAACTCATTCCACCTCCACCCCGCCTGCGGTAGCGATTCAACCCCTCCCTCCAGTCGGAAAACCCCAGTCCTCAACTTGTCCCCCTCTGGCAACACCCCTCACGGATACCCAACGGCGTCAGGGGGAGAGGGCGTGGCAGTATTTCCAAACAACCTATCAACAGAATACAGGCTTGGTGAACGATCGCGCGGATTTAAACGGGGCTACGCTATGGGGATTAGGGGATTATCTAGCTGCCCTCCATGCCGCCCGTACTCTAGATATTATCTCAGCGGCGGAATTTAGCGATCGCACTCGTCATCTGTTAGCCGCGTTGCAGCAGTTACCTCTATTTGCCGGACAATTACCCCATCGAGGCTATGATACCCAATCCTTACACCCCATCGACTACGGCGGTAATCCCAGTGTCAAGGGTAGCACCAATCCCACGGCTGAAGGGACAGGTTGGTCGGCGTTGGATTTGGGACGACTATTGGCGGCGTTGTATACATTGAAAACTTGTCATCCAGAATACACTGATGTGGTGGATCATCTGGTCTTAGATTGGTCCTATTCCCCAGTCATCCGGGATGGGAGACTCTATAGCGCCAGGGTGACACAGGACAACAATGGACGACTGCGAACCCATGTCACACCCGAAACCAGCCTCGGTTATGTAGACTATGCGGTACGGGCATTTCAACTCTGGGGGTTCAACGTTACCCCGTCTCAGAGTAGCCAGAACTATCCGACAACCCTGGTTGAAGATGTTCCCGTACCCTTAGCCAGCCCAGACTCCTCCACGGTTAGCAATCCCTTTCTCCTCTACGGCTTAGAATTTGGCTTTGATCCTGCCATGATGGCGTTGGTGCAACCCCTCCTGCAAGCCCAAGCCCAACGCTATCGTCGCACAGGTACAGTCACAGGGGCGGCGACTACCCTCCTGGATCAACCGCCCTATATTGTCAATAGCACGATTATTGGCAAGGGCAAACCCTGGGCAACTCTGGATGATCAGGGAAACTCGGTTCCCGACAATCGCACTGTGAGTACAGCCGTTGGCTTTGGCTTTCATGCCCTATTCCCGAACCATGACTATACTCAGCAGCTATGGGAGGCAATCCGCGATCGCTATGATTCCCAATCCGGTTACTATGAGGGATTTTATGAGAAAACCGGGGAAACTGCCAAGGGATTGAGTGGTAGTACCAACAGTCTGATCTTGCAATCCCTACTCTACACCGCCACCGATCAGCAACCCCTGATTCGCCCCCAAACCGCCCTGAATTCTCCCTGGTGGCAAGCGGTAGCAGCGGGGGATTCCGGTCAAGGATTGCCGACGACGGTTCAGCAAACTGCCCAGTTCATCAGGGGAACAGCGGGAACCTACTGGCGTTCCACCCCCATCAAACCCATACCCCCACAAGCCGCAACTGACGTCTCCGCTAACCTGGCTGAACCCCGTTTAACCCCAGCCGATCAAATCGCTGCCCAGCAAGCGTGGCAATATTTTGAGCGAAATTGGCATCCGCAAACGGGTTTAATTAATCCGGTGGAGAACTATCCCTGGGCAACGTTTTGGGATATTGGGAGTTCAATATTAGGTATCCATGCTGCCTATCAATTAGGACTGATTAACCAACACCGATTTAATACCATGACCGATCGGATGTTGCAAACCCTAGAAACCCTGCCCATGCCCGCCACCGGATTACCGGATAAAATTTATAACACCCAGACTGCCCAAATGCAAGGGAAAAATGGCTGGTCAGCCTTAGATATGTCCCGATTTTTACTCTCATTACATATTGTGCGATCGCACTATCCCAATTACCGCGATCGCATCAATTCAATGATTGAATCGTGGCAGATTTCCCAACTGGAAAAAGAGGGGTGGCTTTACGGCAATAATCCCACAGCCAATCAACCGATCCGTTTATTCCAAGAAGGACGATTGGGGTATGAGCAATATGCTGCCCACAGTTTAAAGTTATGGGGAATTGAAGCCGAAAATGCCCTGTATAATCCCCCCATCCAAACCCTTGAAGTCGAGGGAATTTCCCTACAAATTGACCAGCGCAATTTCGCCAATTCCAACGCCAGCAATTATCTTACCAGTGATCCCTATCTTCTCTGGGGACTGGAATTAGGATTACCCAACTCCGCCAAACAGCAAGTCCACAATTTACTCCACGTTCAGGCGCAACGGTTTGAACGCACAGGCATTTTAACGGCGGTGAATGAAGATTCCCTCGATCGCGACCCCCACTTTTTATACTACAGTGTTTACGCCAATGGCGAACCCTGGAACATCATTGATAGTCAGGGAAAGTCCCATCCTCACTTACGATTTTTAAGTACCAAAGCCGCCTTCGCCTGGAATGCCTTACGACCGGATCACCCCTATACCCAGACATTAAGAGCAACCGTTGAGACTTTAGCGGAACGCGATCGCGGTTTCTTCGCAGGGCGTTATGAAAATTCCCAACTTGGAGACAATACTGTCTTTAATGTTAATACCAATGCGGTTATTCTGGAAAGTTTACTTTACAAAGTACGGGGAGAACGTCCATTAGCGTTTTGAAACATCATGATATCACATTCACCTAATCCTAACTCCGGGTTCATTATTCCCTATCTCCTGCCTTCTGCCTTCTATAGCGCTACGCGAAGCGGGAATAGGGAACGGGGAATAGGGAATAGGGAAGAAAAAAGCTTACTTTAAAAGGGATTGAGGGATTTTATTTTTTTGTCATTTGTCCTAATTAGAGTGCGTAGTGCTATAAATCCCTAAGTAGTCGGACAAAAAAACAACACCGTACTCAGTTTTGTCAACAAGCCTCAACCCCTTACAAATGACCAATGACCAATGACCAATGACCATCTCCACCGTTCACGTTAATTATGTCCACCCACTTATGACTACCTCTATTCCACTTCTAGAAAACTCCTCTGTTTTTTTAAGCAACATTCGCTCTCGCCTCAAAGAACGAACCTTACTCTTTCGCTATTTAGCCGAAATCAATTTAATTTTTGGCGCTTGGTATCTCCACTGGCGGATTACTCATTCGATTAATACCAATGCGCTGTGGCTATCCATTCCCCTACTTCTCGCCGAAATTTACTGTTACGTAGGCGGTGTCATGTTTTTACTAGGATTATGGCGACCCATCGTTCGCAAAGTCCGCTCATTGTGGCAACTTTCCCCACCCTTACCCCCAGCAGAATTTCCCACTGTAGATATATTTATCACCTGCTACAATGAACCCCCAGAATTAGTCGAAAACACCACACGCGCTGCTTTAGCCCTCAATTATCCCCTCACCAAACTATCAGTTTACGTTCTCGATGATGGGAATTCCCCCGACTTGCGAGCCATGACCGAAAAACTCGGTTTGGAGGACTTACAATCGCCCATGTTGCAACAAGAAGCCGAGCGCCTTAATACCGAGCGCTGCGAGTTAGAAAATCGGCGTCAGCAACTGAAAAATTTAGCCCGAGAAATTTCCCAAGCCGAGCAATTTTTAGAATCCTTCCAACTTACCGTCAATACCGACTTTAATGCCTTATCTCAAGTTTTATCCTGGTTTGAGCAATTACACCAACCCAGAATTCCCAATTCCGTCTGGTTAGAATGTCAAACCGTACTCGCGGAAGGATTTGATAACGCCATTTCCCACGCCCATAAAAACTTGCCCCCAGAAACGCCAATTACGCTGGAAGTCTCTATTTTCACCCAATCCATAGAAATGCGAATTTGGGATAAAGGAATCGCCTTTGATTTAGAGGGTCATGTACTCAATAACCCGAATCCAGTCGAGGAAACCGCAGAACGGGGGCGTGGCGTCAATATTATGCATCAAGTGGCGGATTATTTGAGTTATACGCGCACCTTAGATAATCGCAACTGTTTGCTCATGATTAAAACCTATTCTCCCCTGTCCGAGGTTGAGCAAGATTGTCCCTCCTATACCGTTACCAGTTATCTCAAAAGTCTGCGGAATTGGCTGCGCGTCTTAAATCCCACTTCGCAAAATTTGAGCAGTAATTTAGCGTCTGAAATTAGAAGCGTCGAAAAAGCAATTTACCAAAAAGAGTTAGAACTTAGTAACTTAGTTCGCTGTCGCTACATTGCGCGACCCAAACCCAAAGGCAAACCCCACCATGCCAAAGCAGGTAATATCAACTACGCGATGTTTTCCGGCGAAACCTCTGGTGATTTTATCCTCACCTTAGATGCGGATCACATTCCCAAACCGCAATTCTTACAACGAGTTCTGCCCTACTTTTATACCTATAATCTCAATACCGGGAAATACGAAAGCAATCAAATCGCCTTTGTCCAAACCCCCCAAGCCTTCTATAATATCCCTCCCGGTGACCCCTTTGGACATCAAGCCCACTTATTCTACGGACCCATTCAACAGGCAAAAGATGGCATGAATTCGGCGTTTTACACTGGAACCAATGCCGTGTTAAAACGCGAGGCATTAATTAGTGTCGGCTTGCAAAACTTTGCCGATGAATTCGCCGTGGATCAAAAACGGTTAGCCGAATTTGATTTAGTAGGAGGTGTCTCCAGTAACAGCATTACCGAAGACATGAATACCGCCATGCGCCTCCATGCAGCGGGGTGGAAATCTGCCTATCACCATGAAGAATTAGCGACAGGATTAGCCCCCGATGACTTAAGTTCTACCCTAAAACAAAAGCTACGCTGGGCGCAGGGAACCCTCCAGGTTCTTCTGAGAGAAAATCCCTTCGGTAAACCGGGGTTAACCTTTTGGCAACAGTTACAATATTTTCAAACCATGTACAGCTATTTCTCTGGCTTTGCTACGGTTGTTTTTCTCATCTGTCCCATTATTTATTTCTTCACCGGAATTATTCCCGTTCAAGCTTATGGAGATGAATTTGCCATCCACTTCATTCCCGCCTTTGTTCTCAACCGTTTAACCTTTATCGCCGCAAGCTGGGGGATTCCCGCCCGGGAACTGTGGCGTTCGGAGCAATACGCGATCGCGTTATTTCCCCTATTTATCCAAGCGGTTTGGAGTGTCTTCACGGGACGCCAGATTAAATTCCAAGTCACGCCCAAGCAGCGTCAATCTGGGATGTATCTTCGGTTAGTTTTGCCGCAGTTAGCGATAGTTATACTCACGATTATGGGAATACTATGGTGTCTGTATCGATTAGCAATGGGAGAGTTAGAGAATCCTGGACTTTATCTAATTAATGGGCTTTGGGCAGTTTACAGTTTGTCCCTGTTATGGGTAATTATCCGAGCGGCTATTTGGCAACCCAAAGCTAGCCGTAACTAGGTTATCAGTTATCAGTTACCAGTTATCAGTTATGGGGAGATGGGAGAGATGGGGGAATTGTAGGGGCGGGTTTCACTACTATCGTTTTTTTTACCCACCCTAATGTCACTAAACCCGCCCTGTCTAAATGACCAATGACCAATGACAAATGACCAATGACCAATGACAAATGACAAATGACCAATGACCAATGACAAAGTAAATTTATTCACAACAAAGGAGTCATGCAAATGAGTAAAACCATTAAAGTTGTTCAACCTGCTGGTATCTTAGACGGCGTAAGCGTCAATCAACTTCGGCGTGAAGTCAATGATGTTGTTGAAAGTGGTGCGAATATTGTTTTGGTTGATTTTCAGGAGGTCACGTTTATGAATAGTACAGGGTTAGGGGCTTTAGTTGCCACGCTAAAAACGGTTCAGGCGGCTGGCGGTCAACTGTTTATCTGCTCGCTTTGTGACCAAGTTAAGATGATTTTTGAACTGACAAAAATGAATCGCGTGTTTAAAAGTTTTGCCAATCGAGAGGATTTTGAGCGTCAGATTACTCCTGTCAGTTAATCCAATTAACAGGCAAATCCAAATGTAGGGGCGGGTTTAGGAACTCAAGTAATGGGAAAATCACTACATTGAATACAAAACCCGCCCTTCCCCAGTCTTGAATCCAAGCAATAAGCTCAATCAAAAATACCCCCCTTATGCTTAAGCAGAGGGCGGGTTTTGTTTTTCAGTTAGTTCTGAGTAGCCGATTTTAGTCCCTAAACCCGCCCCTACAAATTGTTCCTTGACGACTAACTAACTCTTCCTCATCTCCCTCATCTCCCTCATCTCCCCCATCTCCCCCATCTCCCCCCGCTGCCCCTGCTGCCCCCGCTGCCCCTGCTTCCCCTGCTCCCCCTGCTTCCCTATCTCCCCTCTTGACAGGTGGGTCTAGTGTGAGGTAAGTTAATATAACTAAATAGTAATTTAGTAAATAAACAACACAAAGCAGCCCAAGGGAGATGAGCCGATGTTATTTCGTCAACTATTTGACAGTGAAACCAGCACCTATACCTATCTCATCGCTGATTTAGCTACAAAAGCGGCGATTCTAGTCGATCCAGTGAAAGAACAGGTTGATCGCGATCGCAAACTCCTCGATGAGTTGGGATTAACCTTGCAGTATTGCCTGGAAACGCATATTCACGCCGATCACGTCACCGGAACAGCGCGATTGCGCGAGTTGACTCACTGTCAGGGTGTGGTTCCTCAAAATGCCTCGGCTGCTTGTGCTGACCGCTTTCTGGCGGATGGTGAGGTGTTAAGGGTGGGTTCAGTTGAGATTGTTGCGATCGCCACACCGGGTCATACCGATAGTCATAACGCCTATTTAGTGAATCGCGATCGCGTCCTCACGGGAGATTCGCTGTTAATTCGCGGATGCGGTCGAACTGATTTCCAAGGCGGTGATGCAAGCACACTATTTCATTCCATAACTCAAAAGTTATTTATTTTACCCGCTGAGACGCTAGTGTATCCCGGACATGATTATCACGGACATACCGTATCCACGATTGGCGAAGAACAGCAATGGAATCCTCGATTAACGAATCGCGATCGCGCCAGCTTTATCGAATTGATGAATAACTTAAATCTTCCTGATCCGAAAAAGATAATGGAAGCAGTTCCCGCTAATGAACGCTGTGGCAAAGTAGCGGTGAACACCTAAAAGAAAAGGGATTCCTGTAAACATCTACACCAATACATTGAGTTAGACAAGTTATGCATATAGATAAGGAGAAAAACTCATGGTTTTAGCTAATGCCAATAACCTCCAAGAAATAGACGCCCAAACGTTAAAACAATGGCTGGATCGTCAACAAGTAATGCTGATTGACGTGCGGGAACCGGGCGAATATGCCAGCGAACATATTCCTGGGGCAAAATTAATTCCCCTGTCTAACCTCAATCCCGTCGATGTTAAACCAGAAACCAATCAACAGGTTGTATTGTACTGTCAAAGCGGGAATCGTTCAAAACAAGCCGCCCAAAAACTCTTCGACTGTGGATTTGAATCGGTAAATCATCTTCAAGGGGGATTACCAACCTGGAAATCCGCCGGATATCAGACTCAAGTGAATAAAAATGCGCCCATTAGTTTATTCCGACAAGTGCAAATTGTGGCAGGTACATTAGTGTTTACGGGAACTGTACTGGGTGCATTTGTCTCGCCTTGGTTTTTAATCTTGAGTGGTTTTGTTGGTGCGGGATTAGTCTTTGCTGGCGTCAGTGGCACTTGTACCATGGGGATGTTACTAGCAAAATTACCTTACAACCAACGAGTTTAAATGTGATAGGTCATTGATTTAAGCTTGGTGGGCATTGCCCACCCTATTACTTCGTAGATATGATGAAACTGGGGAAGGATAAGGGAATGATTAATTAACGAATGACAAATGACAAATGACCAAGGACAAATAACAAATGACTACTTGGATAATTGGGCTAATTCTCGCCGTCGGAATTGGCATTAGTTTGGGGTTAATGGGGGGTGGCGGTTCGGTGCTAGCCTTGCCTATTTTAGTGTATGTGATGGGGGTGGAAGCAAAAAGCGCGATCGCGATGACATTGGTAATCGTGGGAACCGTTAGCCTGATTGGAGTTATTCCTCACTGGCGACGAGGGAATCTGAATTTCAAAAAGGCGTTTATGTTCGGCGCGGCGACGATGTTGGGCGCATATTTTGGGGCAAAGTTAGCCTTTTTTGTCAGCGGAACAGTCCAGCTTCTGCTGTTTGCAGTAATGATGATTATTGCGGCGGGATTCATGATCCGCAAAAGCAGTAAACCGACTCAACCTGATAACGACTTGCAGTATTATCCTCAACCCGTGTGTAAATATTGTTGGCTGTGGATGCTAACTGAAGGGTTAGGTGTGGGCGTATTGACGGGTTTAGTCGGGGTTGGGGGTGGATTCGCGATCGTTCCGGCATTGGTATTATTAGGAAATACGCCGATGAAGGAAGCGGTGGGAACGTCATTATTAATTATTGCCTGTAACTCGGTGGCTGGATTTCTAGGATATTTTGGACAGGTTCCCCTAGATTGGGGATTAATGGGTTCATTCATTGTGGCGGCAAGTGTGGGAATTATAGTTGGCGCATATTTGGCGCAATATGTCAAAGCCCAACAATTACAGCAAGCCTTTGGTTATTTTTTAATTGCCGTAGCCGCGTTTATTTTAGTGCAAAATCGTCAGGTGTTCACATCAGGACAGAATCAGACGGACTCAATCAGAAAGCCAGGGGTTCAGATAGCTTATCGATAAATTTCAGGTTTGATGAATATTCGTTGGCGCTTGACTTTTTTTGTCGTTTCCGGTATTATTTCATCATGGGAAAATGTGCCGTCCTATAGACCCAAATAACCCAGAATCGGTAGGGTGGGTTAGGCGGTATTCAATAGAGAAAACAAATCCTTGAACTAGATATCCGCCGTAACCCACCAAGTTACCGTTGCTAACAGTGGAATAACAGAATATAGGACTAAGGTTCCCCACTACGAACCCAAGCTAATCTACCCAATTATGCGTGCCACGCCAGTAGGGTGGGTTAGGCGGTATTTAATAGAGAAAACAAATTCTTGAATTAGATATCCGCCGTAACCCACCAAGTTATCGTTGCTAACAGTGGAATAACAGAATAGAGGGCTAAGGTTCCCCACTACGAACCCAAGCTAATCTACCCAATTATGCGTGCCACACCAGTAGGGTGGGTTAGGTGGTATTCAATAGAGAAAACAAATCCTTAAATTAGATATCCGCCGTAATCCACCAAGTTATCGTTGTTAACTGTGTAAGTAGGTTGGTGGAAATAAACTCAACCTTCTGAAGTTATGTTAACAAGCCTTAAACCCTGACAAATGACAAATGACGAATGACGAATGACGATCCCCACCGTTAACTTTAATTGTCCCCACCTACTTATTCCCCGTTGCCTGTTGCCTTTTTCGCTACAGTTAGCAGTAAGCTGGTTTACGGCGTTCGTCACAAGTGATTATGGCAACCATCAACGATAACTACCTGAAACTCAAAGCAGGCTACCTGTTTCCCGAAATTGCCCGCCGGGTGAATACCTTTGCTGAAGCTAACCCGGATGCCGATATCATTAAACTGGGAATTGGCGATGTTACCGAACCCTTACCCGAAGCCTGTCGCACGGCGATGATTCAGGCGGTAGAAGATATGGGGAATCGGGACACCTTCCGAGGCTATGGACCCGAACAAGGGTATCCCTGGCTGCGGGAGAAAATAGCCGCCCAGGATTTTCAGGCGCGGGGATGTCAGGTGGATGCATCGGAAATCTTCATCTCCGACGGTTCTAAGTGCGATACAGGTAATATTCTGGATATTTTTGGCAAAAATAACAAAATTGCTGTAACTGACCCCGTTTATCCCGTCTACGTGGACACGAATGTGATGGCGGGACATACTGGAGAGGTGAATGAGAAGGGTGAATTTGAGGGATTAGTCTATTTGCCGATTAGTGCCGAGAATAATTTTACTGCCCAGATTCCCTCTCAGAAAGTGGATTTGATTTATCTGTGCTTCCCGAATAATCCCACAGGCGCTACTACGAGTAAGGAAAACCTGAAGGCGTGGGTAGATTATGCCAAAGCCAATGGGTCAATTATTTTCTTTGATGCGGCTTACGAATCGTTTATCACCGACGAGAGTTTACCCCATTCTATCTATGAAATTGAGGGAGCGCGAGATTGTGCGATCGAGTTTCGTTCCTTTTCTAAAAATGCGGGATTTACGGGAACTCGTTGTGCGTTGACGGTGGTTCCTAAAACCTTAACCGCCAAAGCATCAGATGGTTCAGATGTAGAACTTTGGAAGCTATGGAACCGCCGCCAGTCTACAAAGTTTAATGGGGTGTCTTATATTGTCCAACGAGGGGCGGAAGCGGTTTATTCAGAAGCCGGAAAAGCCCAGGTGAAGGCGTTAGTTAGCTTTTATTTGGAAAACGCCAAAATTATTCGTCAGAAGTTAACGGAAGCGGGATTAAGTGTGTATGGTGGGGTTCATGCACCGTATATTTGGGTGAAGACACCCAATGGTTTATCCAGTTGGGATTTCTTCGATAAATTGCTGCAAACCTGTTATGTTGTCGGAACACCCGGTTCCGGATTTGGGGCTGCGGGTGAAGGCTATTTCCGAATTTCGGCGTTTAATAGTCGGGAGAATGTGGAAGAGGCGATGAAGCGGATTACTCAGAAGTTTAAGGTGTAGACTCTAGCAGAACTCCGACTCCTTCAAGTAGTCGGAGTTCTATAAGCTGTCATGCATTTAAATTGGGTATTAGTAGCGAGCAAGATGCTCGCACTACAATGATTTTGCAATTATAGTTTGGCAAATCCGTACAGGTTGGATTGTGCTATTTGATTCAGATGATTGGCACACCCACTGTTGCTCACTTTCCCTCGTGGAAAGTATTCTGCTTTCTCCTGCGAAGGAGAGATGAACCAGTGCCTAGAGTACCTAGAGCTAAGAGTCCGAGAGTGGAAGTAGGTTCGGGAACCGAAGTAGAGTCAGAAACTAAACTGTAGGTTACATCGCCTTCAAAAACCCCTACACCACTACCAATGTTTCGATATTCAAATTCGGATTGACTTGCTAAGAAAATTGATGCTCCAAATTCAAAACCAAATGCATCTTTCGTTCTCAATGCCAAACTATCTTTTCCCCATTGAGGAAAAACCCCGCCCACCCAAAAAGGAGGTGTTATTCCTGGAATACACACATCAGTAAACTGACAGGTTACATCGTCCAAAGTATATTCAACTCCATCAAAATCAAACTCAAATTCCGTTAGAAAGAATTCCTCAGAACCATAACCAAAACCGACTGGTGTCGATTCATTGTCATAACTAAAAGAGCCAGTAAAACTCTGCCCAATTAGATCTCCCGATGTAATATCAACGGTAAAGTCATAAGTAATTATGCTAGCCTGAACTGGATTGGCTTCAGTTAATAAGAAGCCTAAAGCCAAGGTAGTGCTGGCTGCAATTGTGGTCTGAAAGTGGTGGTAATGTTTCATGTTCATGACTATTGAAAATTTTAGAGTGTATAAAAATTTTACATCTTCTCTTGCAAAGAAAACTTGCCAACGATTTGTAGATTAACTTGAAAACGATCAGATAATCCACGGCGTTCTAGTGCCTGAGAAATTGCCTTGTGTGACAGAAGCATTTGTTCAATTTGTTTGTCGTGAGAGAGGCTTTTAGGGTGGTTGCGATAGTAGTAGAGTGGTCGCTTGACTTGCCACACTTGTGTTACCTCAGAGAGGCGCAAGCACAGATCATAGTCTTCTACTGATTCAAACACTTCATTGATTCCACCTACTTGGTCGTAAACTGAGCGGCGGATTAGTCGGAAGTGGAAGATCATGAAATCAACCAGTAGTCGCTCTTTGGAGTAGGGAATTTGACAACGCCTTCCCTGTCCCTTAATCCTTCCTGCCTCATCCATGACCATATAGTCAGTGTAAACCAACCCCACCTCTGGATAAGTGTCGAGGATAGCCGCCGTCTCCTCTAGGGCGGTAGGGGCGAGAAAGTCATCGCTATCGACCTGTCCAATATAGGCTCCAGTTGTCCCATTGATCGCTGACTTCAAAGCTTGTCCCTGTCCCAGATGTTTGGCTTCTACTAATCGGACTCGTGGATCTTGCTGGGCATAGCTATGAGCTATTTCTACGGAGCGATCTGTAGAACCATCATCCCAGATTAATAGCTCAAAGTTTTTTCTAGTTTGTGCCAAGACGCTATCAATTGCCTGACTGAGGTAACGTTCGCGGTTATAGACGGTGATGATAACTGAAATAGGGACTGGCATAAACTAGACCACAAACTCTGATTTCGACGTGCGATCGCGCTCTTGAAATGTGCCGAGTCGGCGTCAGCCTCATTTTAGCAAACTCCAGTATTAAGTGCCAAAAGCGCTTGAAGCAGGGGGAGCAAGAGAATGGTTCTCTCGCTGGCTCTTTCTCCTGTTAATCGGGTAGGGTAACGCTACCCGCCCAGTTTAAGTCAATCCTTTATTCTTCTATAGATTCATCAACTGAGAGGTCCGATTCGGGGGGATTTTCCACCGTGAGATCCAGTTGATAATCAATCGGTTCATCCGCATCAGATACCACCACAAACTCATAGAACCCCGATTCCGGCAATTCCCCGGAAAAGCTGTGCTGGCGCGAATCTTCCAGGAATATTGTATTACCTGTGGGACTATAGATCGAGAATAAGGCGTCAGCGTCACTGGAGAGATCCACATCCATAAACTGATCTGCCGCTAACTCGGCGGTAAAGGCTTTACCTTCTCCAGGTTGCAGGGTTCCACTCAGTTGTGTGCCAGTCTCACCCGGTTCAAAAATAATCCGTTCTAACGCCTCTCTGGATTGCAACGCCTTGACTGTATCCGCAACAGTGGCTTGCCAGATTTGACCCATCGGTTGATCCAGAAATTCTGATCCAGTTTCTCCTTCTTGTTTAGGGAATACGCGGAAAAACTGGGCATCGGCGATGTCATATAATGCTCGACTACTGACACGTAGACGATTGACTTGACGTTTCCAGCGATCGCGATCCGTTTGATCATAACTGCCCAATTCTGACTTGGCTTGACGACTCAGATCAAGCTGTTCAATCTGGGTGAGTACATTTGCTGCGATTCTATCCCAGGCTTCTCGCAGCCTAGCATCGTCTGGATCGGTACTTAACGGATCTCCCCGTTGTGCTGGGTACTCATTCCAAAACGCTTCATCGACTACACTGACATAAAAGTCATAATCGATCCCCAGATTCATCCGTCGTTGTCGCAGGGTTTGCTTGCGTTGTCGTTCTTCCAGCGAAAAGTCGGAGGAGGGTTCAGGTTCGTCATCGTCCTCTGGTGAAATCACTGGGTTCTCAAAGTCCTCGACTGTCGGCGTAGTATCGGGTTGGTCAGATTGCAGTTGGCTGTCAATCCAGAGATTACCCGCCCACCAGCCAAAAGCACCGGCTGCCAGAATAAACCCTAATACTAGGATCAATTTCCCCAACCAGCCTAAAGCAGCGTTATTATTACCACTGGGCGCAGACCTCTGGGCAACAGGGGCAGGGGGGGATTGTGGCGCCGGTGCAACTTGACCCGGTGAAACCGCTACAGTTGCTTGAGTCTGCGGTGATGGTGGCGGCGGTGGAGAGTATGCCTGTGGGGGGGACTGAGAATTCAGCATCTGTAAGACTTGATTCGCGCTTTGGGGGCGATTACGGGGATGGGGTTGCAGCAGTTGTTCGAGGATATGGCTGAGAGTGGGGCTAAGAGGAATGGCACTAAAGTGCCTACTACGATCCCAAGTTAAGGTGTGGGGATCGATGAGTTCAGAGGGTTCTTTCCCGGTGAGTAACACCAAGACTGTTGCCCCTAAAGCGTACAAATCGCTACTGGCAGAAATAATCCCCCCTTGCATTTGTTCGTGGGGGGCATAACCCACTTTACCCAAGCGCGTGGCTGTAGCTGGGGATGATGCCATCACCTGAGAGGCTACCGTAGCAGCGATTTGCTTAACTCCACCAAAGTCAATCAGTACAGGCAATCCATCCTTTTGACGGATGATAATATTCTCCGGGGAAATATCTCGATGAATCACGCCTAGGGAGTGGATATAGTCCAAAACTGGTAAGATTTGGCGTAATAGTTTGAGAACTTCGGTTTCGTTAAACCCTAATCCCTGATTCCGACGTGCCTCTAAGATAGCGCGACAGGTTTGTCCAGCAATATAGTCTTGGACTAAAAACAGGCGTCCTTCTCCCTGCTGCTTCACTCGCAGCAGTTCTCTAAATTCGGGGATTTGGGGATGTTTCAGTTTGTAGAGAACCCCAGCTTCTCGTTCAAACAGTTCTGAGGCTTTCTGTAAGGCAAACGTCCCTTGCACTTGTGGGGCGAATTCCTTTAATACACAGGCTTCACCGAAGCGATTCAAATCTTGGGCGAGATAAGTGCGTCCAAATCCCCCATGTCCCAATTCCCGCACAATCCGATAGCGTCCCGCCAAAGCCAGTCCCGACTCCCTGTTGCCATTGTTTGCTTGATCTAGCTTCTCACCACAGTGGAGACAAAAGCGACTATTGGGGGGATTTTCGTGACCGTGAGAGCAATGTAAGGGCTTCATGAATCCAGAAGTGGGCTACGTGAGTGAAGAAGGCGGAAGGCGGGCAATAGAGGAATGACCACTAAGATCATTACATGGTTGTAATTGTAGCCTCTGGATTTTTCTGAACTTCTATCATGTCCGCGTCAACCTGCGGACTAGCGCCGTTTTCTGAACTCGCGGCGGACTACTGGGGAGCCAGTCTAGGATAGCCCAAAACGCTCAAGTAGGTTAGGAGCGATCGCGAAATCCAACACATTATTCTAAAACCCTTGATACACCGTAGTGGCTTGACACAGCTAAAATTGTGGAATAGATTTGACCATTGAATCGGGCGCAAGTCTTTGCGCCCCTACAGTTTCCGGGCGTAATTCTAATTCATCAAATAAGGTGTGCCACGCCAGTAGTCAGTTGAATCGGGCGCACGTCGGTGCGCCCCTACGGTTTCCATTCATCTTGCTTAGGTAAAGTAAAATAACACTTGTGAAGCCAACGCGGATATCAAGTCAATATTAGGAGTGTTTTATGCACCTGCAACGAATTCGAGTTCCTGATTTCCGGGTTTTAAAGGATGTTGACATTACCTTTGAAAAGGATTTTGTCCCTAGAATTTTCCCCTTGGGCAGTCTAAATGGTGGTGGGAAGAGTACACTACTGCAATTAATTTTTACTCTACTTCACTGTTCGACTGATCCAGACAAGAAACATTTTTTACAAAATTTGCTATATGGATTCAATATTCGTGAAGACTCTCCTAAGAGGACTTTGGCTATCATTGATATTTGGAATAACAATAAAAATGTGATTATTGATTTTTTTGCTTGCAAAGCATCTTATGTTAAACAGCAATGGAAAGTGAATTCTGATTTGAATTTAACGACCTATTTTCCAGATTCTCTAACAATTCAAATTTTAAGCGAAATAAGTCTTGAACTTGACACCGTAGATCAACAAGGCATAGAAGCCAAAATTGAAAGCAGTATAAAATATTACAAAAAATACAAAAATGAAACAATTAACACAAAAAAATTACTGAGAGATTACTCCAAGTGGCTACAGGAAATCAAGCCATTTTTACCAAAAATAAAGAATTACATAGAATTCAACCATTTAATGTTTATTTCTGACTATAGAGTTAATGATCAAGAGGAAAATATTTTTCTATGCCGTATTGATGGTCTGAATATTCCAAGTATTTCACATTCAAAATCATTTTTAAATAATTTGTCAGAAAATATATTTATTACTGCTCCTTTAACTCAAGTATTTATTTTTATGTCTAAAAAGGATAGAAAATTATTATTTAAGACAGAAGAGATTGATAGTAATGATTATTATTCAATTATAAAAAATACCAAGACTCAACTTATGAATTTATTTACTTATGATTTTTTAGCTGTAGATCTTTTGATACGGACTTTTAAAGATGCCCGCGATCGCGATTTCAGAGAAGCGATAGAAACAGGGGAGTATGGCAATCATTATCAAAGACTTAAAAATGAGTTAAACCAGATGTTATTCAATAAAAAGATAAATATAGATAAAGACCTTAATGGAGTGAACTTCACACTAGATAGGAACGGTGAGACTATCGAACTCTCCCCCGAAGACCTTAGCCATGGAGAGTTGAAACGGTTAAGCATTTATATGTGGCTCAAACATCATAACATAGAAGATGCTATTGTATTGATGGATGAAATAGAAATCGCATTCCACCCTGATTGGCAATATCAAATTATTCGAGATTTACAAGAATGGGCACCGAACAATCAATATATTTTAGCAACCCACTCTTATGAACTCTGCCAAGCCTTAACTCCTGCCCATGTTAAAGAATTGGAACCTAAACTTATCAAGCAATACCCCGAAAACTAGACATGAGTTTTAGTCCAGAACAGTTACAACGCCACTGTGAAATGATTCTTCATTATCCCAGAATCCGGAATAAAATAGTTGTTCTCTGTGAAGGTAAAGGGGGTATCTGGGATCTGAAGGGTAGACCATCACCACAATCTTATCGAAGAATGGCACAAATGCCAGATGCTAACTTTTATAATGCCTGTGTTCCTAAGTGGTGGCGGCACTATCGACCTGAATTCTTTAATTGTGGCGATCGCACAGATGTACTCAATACTTACTTCACGTTATTACAGTTACACGATAAAGATAGCGCTAACTCCTCTTTAAGTCCAGAAAAGCTTTTTGCGATTGTTGATTTAGATTTATACCCTAAAATGATTGATGATTATCTGTTTCCAGATACAGAGGCAATTTTTCAGGATCTGTATGAACAAGCCAAGGTCAATCCTAAAAATGCAATAAATCATCGAATCTGGGTGACAGGGTTTATCTATAAGGAGTCCTACTTTCTGTTCCCGGAACTCCAACCCGTATTTGATAACTTTTTCGCTACTCCAATGTATAAAGATAATCCTGCTTTGCTGAAAAAGATTTATCTTGATATGGCAGATGGAATCAGTAATGATGCTAATTTGCGAGATAACTTACAACGAGCATCAGAACGTCTTCGCTACTGTTCTGGATTAGATTGCCAGGGAGTGAATGAGTTGCGAGATTCCTGGAAAGATGAGTTTCAAAATGCCCCTGATGAGCAACGGAAGCAGGAGTTGATTTTTGCCTTATTGACGATTAAACAAGTAAAGGAATACTGGAAACAAATACATCCGCCTGATGATTGGAATCGCTCAAGTGAGGATAATCGAGGTCAAATGTATCGAGATCAACTTTCTTTAGAAATAGGGCGATTTTATGCCGAAAAAAGTAGTGATGTTCAATATCATCTTCCGTTTTTCTTGAAAACCTTATATGAAAAGGATTGTCAGCAGCGCGGTTAACCAGGTATCTGATAAGAAAGCATCATTACAATGGCGGGAGTGCATATCCACTTTGTAGGGGCGCACTGACGTGCGCCCGATTTAACAGTAAAATCTATTCCACAATTTTAGCTGGGTTACGCCAGTAGTGACGTGGCACATCTTAGGTTGTAGGTTGGGTTGACGACTGTTACCCAACAGAATATAGGGCTAAAGCCCTTACTACAAGCCCGCGCGATCGCACACCGTACACCCTACCCCGACACTCCTGCTGTTACAATTTTTTTGGGTAAAAATTTTATAGATTCAGCAAATGGCATCGCTAAGAAACGTTTTAGTATCGGGGATACTGCTGTTCCTGCTATCTCCCTTAGTTGCTTGTTCCCCAGCTTCTGAAACGGGGAATGAGACAACGGTTGAACCCTTAATCGCTGGGGCGATTCCCGATCAAGATCCGGAAAAGTTGCAACGGCTATATGACAAGTTAGCGAATTACCTGGAAACGGAGTTAGGTGTACCCGTCGAGTATAAACCTGTCACCAACTATGCGGCGGCGGTGACAGCGTTTCGAGTCGGGGATCTGGATCTCGTCTGGTTTGGTGGCTTAACTGGCGTACAGGCGCGATCGCAAGTTGAAGGCGCAGAGGCGATCGCCCAACGGGATATTGATGCTGAATTTACCAGTGTATTTATTGCTAATAAAAATAGTGGACTACAACCGATTCAGGATATCCAAGAATTATCCAAATTAAAAGGATCAACCTTTACCTTTGGCAGTGAATCATCCACATCAGGGCGGTTAATGCCTCAGTATTTTCTGGAACAAGCCGGGGTGACACCAGAGGATTTCCAGGGAGAGGTCGGTTTTTCCGGTTCCCATGATACCACAATTCAACTGGTTGAAGCCGGGAGTTATCAGGCGGGGGCATTAAATTCTCAAGTCTGGAAAAGCCGCGTGGAAGCCGGAGACGTGGATTTAAATAAAGTGGATGTGATTTGGGAAACGCCAACCTATTATGATTATCATTGGGTGATTCATCCCGATGCCAAGTCACGCTATGGCGAAGATTTTTCCCAGAAAGTGCAAGCCGCCTTACTCAAGCTTAACCCGAATAACCCCGAACACCAAGAAATTTTAGACTTATTTGGTGCTGATAAATTTATTCCCACAGAAAATTCCAATTACGCTCAAATTGAAGAAGTCGGTCGTCAAATTGGCAAAATTAAATGAGCGATTCGTCGCCAA
The DNA here is from genome assembly GCF_040221695.1 of Coleofasciculus sp. E2-BRE-01. Classification (NCBI taxonomy): domain Bacteria; kingdom Bacillati; phylum Cyanobacteriota; class Cyanophyceae; order Coleofasciculales; family Coleofasciculaceae; genus Coleofasciculus; species Coleofasciculus sp. E2-BRE-01. The sequence continues at coordinate 32,784 of NZ_JAVKEA010000236.1, forward strand.
TTTTCCAGCTAAACGGTGTAACTCAGCAATTTGGTCGCTTGACTGCCCTAACGGAGATTAATCTCACGCTTTACCCTGGAGAACGGGTGGCATTAGTTGGGTCAAGTGGGGCGGGAAAAAGCACCCTATTGCGTTTGTTGAATGGGACATTGCAACCAACCCAAGGAAAAATTTGGGCATTAGGGTACAATCTTTCCCAAATTTCAACTCGGAGATTACGCCAAGTGCAACGGCAAATTGGTACAGTCTATCAGCAGTTTCATTTAGTGGATAATCTGCGAGTGATTCACAATGTTAATGCTGGACATTTAGGACGGTGGTCATTGTTTAAAGCCGCTTTATCTCTGTTATTTCCGTTAGAGGTAGAAACAGCGCATCAGGCGTTAACTCAAGTGGGAATTCCGGATAAACTTTATACCCGCACCGATCAACTTTCTGGTGGACAACAGCAGCGAGTGGCATTAGCGCGAGTTCTCATCCAAAATCCCTTAGTGATTTTAGCCGATGAACCTATTTCTAGTCTTGATCCGGAGTTGAGTCGAGAGGTGATAGAGTTGCTATGTCAAATGAGTGAACAGGGTGGTAAGACTTTGGTTACTAGCCTACATTCGGTTGATTTTGCCCTGAGATATTATCATCGCCTTATTGGATTAAAAATGGGAAAGATTTTATTTGATAGTTCAGCTAAAAATGTTTCGACAGAAATGATTAATCAGTTGTATAAAATATAATACAGCGCTTTGCGCTCTCCATAAAGTACAGTAGATCAAAGTCCCCCTTTTTAAGGGGGATTTAGGGGGATCGACAATGTACCGCATAGCAGAGCAAACTGCTGTATAGCAACCGCCATAGCTGTTAGGACACATCATTTATGTAGAGACGTTGCATGCAACGTCTCTACAATGGTGCCGAAAGTCCTAATCGATGTGTCTACTGCTATATCATAAATTACATTATATTTAAGCCCCTAAACTTCTTGCTTAAGTACGACTAACGTAATATCATCAAAAACTTTTTGTTTGCCAATAAAGTGCCGCAGATTATCAATAATCGCATCTTTAATGACTTCGGCGGATTTATCCCAGTTTTGACTAATCACATCACACAATCGATCTAACCCATATTGTTCGTTTTCCATATTTTCAGCTTCAGGAATGCCATCGGTATAGAGAACAATGCTGTCACCAGGATGTAATTCAATTAAAGCCCGATCAATAAAATCAGCAATGTCATCATCTAAGGCGATCGGAAATCCCAAATCCATGGTATCAATTCGTTCGATAATTCCTCCAGCACGCACTACGATAGATTCTTCATGTTGACCACTTATACTAACTTTGCCATCGGTATAGTTGAGAATGGCTAAGGTCAAGTTACGATCCGAGTTCATCCGTTGCACATTTTTGTAAAGCGTGCGATTAAGGGTATCGAGAAACTTCACGGGATCACGTTCCCGAATTTCATCTAGGGTACGAACAACGGTTTGGGTCATCATCATTAAAATACCACTTTCTAACCCATGTCCGGTTACATCGCCAATACCAACAGTAACCACATTATCTGTGCAGAGGATGTCGTAGTAATCACCACCAACTTCGTCAGCCGGTTCCATAAACCCAGCCAGATCTAATCCTTCAATGGCTTCTAATTCATCAGACGTGGGCAGAATCATGTATTGCAATTGACGGGCGACGTCAAGTTCAGCACCCATCCGCAGGTTTTCGGCTTTGAGTTGTTCGTTAAGTTGACCAATTTCCTGATTAGCGTGGGCGAGTTCAGCGGTGCGTTCTTCCACTTTGTCTTCTAAGTTACGGGCATAATCTTCTAATTTTTGATAGGAAATCATCAGATTTTGCCACAAAACCTGACCGACGCTCAACGTAGCCGCAACAACTACTGCTAATAAAGGCGTAAATACAGGAACTAACCAACCATAAATAAAGGCAAAATAGGAACTAGCAACAATAATTCCCACCGCGATCAATAACCCAAAAAGAGTCATCCAGCGTCGGCGGATATAAAAGGAGCCAAGTGTGGCACTGTATCCTGACCAAACAACAATCAGTAGCCAGTGTATGGGTTTTGTGGTTGCCCGTAACATGGGACGCCCTGATATAGCGGCGCTGAGAATCTGGCTGGTGACATTAGCGTGGATAACTACACCGGGTATTAAATCTGTAGGGACAGCTAGATTGCTATTATAAGGCGTGAGGTAGTTATCATTACGACTAGGCGCTTTTGCTCCAATAAAAATAATGCGATCGCGGAAGAATTTTTCTGGTATGCGGTTCTCCAAGACATCGGTCATGGAAATATTAGGAAAGCGATCCAATCCGCCGCGATAGTTCACCAGGATTTGATACCAACCCAAGTCCGATTCTTTGTAGAATCCATCATTTTTACTGAGGGGAATAAACGTAGCTTTGCCTAAACCGAAGATTTTTTTGTCAGGATTGATCGCTTCCAATTCAATCCCTTGGTCTGCCAAATAATCTAAAGCCAGTTTTACGCCAAAGCCTTGCAGTAAACCGCTCTCAGCTTCACCGAGAACCAGACTACGACGAATTTTGCTATCGTTATCCAGGAACATATCGTTAGCCGCCACTTGACCTTTGTCGGCTAATGTGGGTGGCGGGTCGATGGTATCTCCGGCAATTTTGGTAATTCCAATTAGGTTTGGGGTAGTTTTAAACACCTCAACCCGTTCATCATGTCCCGGTTCTACGGGTAAATCTCGATAAATATCTAACCCAATCACATTGGGGTTTTGGGCGTTGATATTCCGGAGTAGCTGTGCCATGACTTTATCCGACATGGGCCACTGCACCACATAATCAATATCTTCTTCATCAATCGTGACGATCGCAATTCGCTCATCAACGGGTTCTTGGGGACGCAGGAGAAAGAATTGATCTAAAATCAACCATTCTAAAACCCGAAAAATCCCCAGATAACTCCCAGCACTAATTAAGCCTGCTACAAAAAGCGTAATCCGTAAAACCCCTTTCCAGCGTTTCAATAATGCCTGTAGAAACGTGTCAGGGTTCATTTTAATTGTTGACCCTTCGCTTTGTTCAAGGGTTTGATTTTCAGTTTTGGTTAACGAGTCATCACCCATGTTATATTCGTTTCAACCCTGATCATGTTGTTTTATCCTTTCGATAAGTAGTGTCGTGGCACACCTTAATTGGTGGATTAGCTTGGGTTCGTAGTAAGGGCTTTAGCCCTCTCCAGCTATGCGTTAAAGCACTCTTCGTGCTTACTACAAACAAAGCCTCCTGCCTTCTAGAAAACAAAAGGTTGAGATGCGATCGCTTCTAGGTCAACTTGTTCTAGTAAATCGTGCCATTCGGTACTATAGGTTTCATTCGTCGGTTCAGATTGTTGAGCCTCAACCAAAACCTGCAACGTATCATACCAGATCCCTGCCTCGGCATACTTAGTTGCTAGCTTCACGGGAGATTCGACAAACTCTTGCTCATTGACCGTATTTTCAACCCGCTTCACCCATCCCGTCACGGCATAATTATCAGGTCGTAAAATTCCACCGGGTTCAATGGGAGCAAAATACCACAAATAATTCTTATCGATTTCCAATCCCGGTGTGTCTGGGGGTAGGGTAATCGCCATGACTCCCCCTTGGGGAGAGACATTCAATATGGTGTGGTAATGAGAATTCCCTGCTTCATCTTGGATACTAAAAAAGACCTGCTGTGCGCCAATTGGAGGTAAATAAACATAGATTGTGGGACGAGGTGAAACGGTGCGTCCGTGTTTCGTCGGCGGAACTAATGCTGTAAGTACGGGAGTGTCATTGACGGGTGTTGCTTCTGGTGCTAAGGCACCTAACACTTGGGGAACTGAATCTTGATTGGGGAGCAATAGTTCAACATCACCTCGGATATCCCCACCAGCACTGGTATAGGGGTTTTTCGCGTCAGCGGGTAAGCTAAGTTCTACCTCTCCTCGGGTTCCCCCAGCGACACCACTACGGGGTGCAGCACCACCCGGTAAGCTAAGTTCTACCTCTCCTCGGGTTCCCCCAGCGACACCACTACGGGGTGCAGCACCACCCGGTAAAGTCAGTTCTACATCTCCTCTAGTTCCACCTGCTACACCACTACGGGGTGCGGAACCACCCGGTAAGGTTAGTTGTACATCTCCTCTAGTTCCCCCAGCGACACCGCTACGGGGTGCAGCACCGCCAGGTAAGGTTAGTTGTACATCTCCTCGTGTTCCACCTGCTACCCCACTCCGCGGTGCAGACCCACCAGGTAAGGTTAGTTGTACATCTCCTCTCGTTCCACCAGCTACACCACTACGTGGTGCAGAACCACCAGGTAAGCTAACTTCAACATCTCCTCTAGTTCCACCTGCTACACCACTACGAGGTGCAGAACCGCCAGGTAAGCTAAATTGCACATCTCCTCTAGTTCCACCTGCTACACCACTACGGGGTGCGGAATCTTGGGGAAGACCAAACTGCACCTGACCTCGTACACCCCCACCAACAGGGCTTTTCGGAACATTATCGTCAGGAAGACTAAAGTCTACACTGATCAAGTTATCGTTGATGGGATGTTCCGACTCTAAGGGGACAAAACGTGCTAAAGCAGCATTGGCTGTTAGTAAGAAGACTGTCCCCGTTACTGTAGCGGATAAGAGAGTTTGGCAGATTGCTGGAGTCATGGTCAACTTTCCTTGAATGCTTAATAACCTATAGCCAATTACCGATCAGAACAAACGCTGCCCAAAAATAAGGGTGTTTGTATAAGGGTTCTTCGAGAAGAGTAAGCTGTGCTTGTCGCAATGCTTCCGCTTTGCTCACCTTCAGATCCGTTAGTTGGTGATAGAATTCCTGCATCATAATCGAGGTGGATTCATCACTCACTGACCAGAGACTGGCAATTGTACTTTTGGCACCCGATCGCAGGGCAAATCCTGCTAAACCTAATGTAGCTCGATTATCCCCGGCTGCGGTTTGACAGGCACTCATGACGAGTAGTTCAATCGGTCGCAGTAGCCCCAGCCGCCGTTTTTGAAAGATTAGATCGAAGTCTTCAATGGAAATGCGATCGCTCCAGGTGAGCAGAAAGGTTTCCTCCGGATTAGAACTGAATTGACCGTGAGTCGCCAGGTGAACGATGGGGAAGGATTCGTTGTTAATCAAGTCTTTGAAGGTGCCGAAGGAAAAGTTTTCATTGAATAGCACTTTAGAGTTGACTTGTTGCGACACTTGTGCTATCTCTTCATCAACTCCTGGTAAGGGACTGAACCCTTGACGCGCTTCGGTTAATCCAGCGGCTAATAAACTCAGTTCTTCTTGGGGGAGTCCTTGGGGAAACAGTTGTAATCCGGGACTGAAAACAATCTGATACTTTTGCAGGACATACTGTTCTCCATCATAGAGTGCCGCCATGGGTAAGTTGCGAAGAAAGCCATCAGGGACAAATACTAGCGTCTGGATATCTTGGCTAGCCATCGCTGCTTCAGCGGGTTGGATTAACCAGTTATACACCTGTTGAGAGAGTTGTAACCGTTCGCTACTCGGATAGCCAGGAGACAGGGCAGAATATAGTTGGGTCAGTGTGGATTCAACCTCAGCTTGGGTGAGTTGAGTGGCGTAATGGGTGAGGGGTTGATTGGGAATCGAGAGGATCACTTCCAGGCGATCGGGTAATATAATCGGATAAATTACCGCTGCTTGGGTATCAATTTCTTCCAAGGCAACCGGATGCGTATCTAAACAAGCATCTTGGAAAAAGTTATCCAGTTCTGCTAATTGCAACGCTTCCATAACATCACGGGCTTGTTGCAAGTTGGCTTGATTATCCCCCTCTTTTAACAGTAAGCTGACAAGTTGGCGATAGAGAGGTTCAATCCCTTCTTTAAAGTCGAACTGAACATCAGAACTAATCGCAACTAAATCACTGCGTAGGGATTGGATATTATCAAAGGCAATTTTATAGGCGGCGAGGGCTTCGCTGGTTTTGCCTTGTTTTTGCAGGATTTCACCCAATTGTCCCCCCGCCCGTGCTGCGATATCGTCGGCGTTAATTTCTTGAGCGAGTTTTAGTGCCTGTTGGGATAGGGTTTTGCTATCGTCTAATGTCCCATTCGCCTGATACAGTTGACCCAATTGATACAGGGCATAAGCTTCGGCTCTAGGATCGTTAATTTGTCGGGCTTGTTTAACCGCTTTTGCCAAGAGTTTTGATGTATCTACTGCTAAGGAATTAGACATCCCCGCTTGGTCGTATTTCATCAAACTATCTGCCAGATTAATTTGGGCATAAATCGCCGGACGCGAGGCAGACAGTTGGTTAACTTTGGTGGTGACAATTGGGATAAGTTCTTGGGCAACATCCCAGCGTTGTAACTCCACTGTCATTCGCAATTGATTCAGTTGTGCTTCCAGTTGCGTTAAGGAATCAGGCGTTAATTCGGCAGCTTGTTGATAGTACGTCCAAGCCACGGCATATTCCTGTAAATCTCGCGCTACATTGCCAATGCTAAACAGTGCCTCACTGGTATCCTGGGGTGAGTTTAACTGTTGACTAATTTGCCAACTGGCTTCCAATGCGGCTTTCGACTGGCGCAGTTGACCCAGAGTTTGTAATGCTACACCTAAACTTTTCAATCCCTTGGCTTTCAGCAGACTATTGGGTTCATTTTCTAATTCACTCACCAATTGTTCCAAGAGAGACTTTGCTCGTCGATATTTTCCCAAGGCTTGTAAAGCTTGCGCCTGGTTAATTTTGCTAATTAATTGTCCGGTTTGGTCATCTGCCTGTTTATAAATGGAGGCGGCTTTTTCCCAGGTATCTAACGCGGTTTGGCTTTGTCCTTGCAGCAGGTGAATGGTTCCTTGAGTATTCAAGGCTTGGGCAAGAAGTAAGCGGGTATTTTTGTCAGTATTGGGTTGGGATTTTAACAGATTTAAACTTTGTGCGATCGCGCTTTGTGCGGATTCCGTATTTCCTAACTCTTTATACGCCAACGCCAGGTAATTCAGCGCCTGGGTTTGTTTCAGGATAAACCCTTCTGCGGCATACGTCTCGGCTGCTTCTTGCCATACTCTTGCTGCTTGGTCAAATTGTCCCGCTTGATAATAAAGTTTCCCCTGTTCAACTAAATTTGATGGTTCAACCGTTTGGCTGTAGAGAGATTCCATGGGGGGTCCTAATTTTTCCGCCCCGTTCTCGACAATTGCCTCCGTCTGATTCCCCATATCCAACGGAGGATAAGCCGCCGTTGCGGGAACTTTTGGCGATTGTAACGATAGGGTGAGAAAAAAAGTACCCAGAATTAAAGCAATAAAAGAACGGGGGCGCTTGAGCCAACCCTTAATAATTTTGCTTATTTGAGAATACATTTTGCTCATGTTAATTCCTTCGCTGAGGATCAAGTCTTCATTGTCGTATCCGGTTTAAATTCGCCACAGTTTTCCCGGAATTTGGCGTTACTTAAGGCATCGTTTTAGAGTGCCGGTATAGTCTTGACAATACAATCAATTCCTGAAAATCCGCAATCAAAACATTGACATCCTCATCGAGGTATAAATGAATAAATAATCTGTTCACAGCCCTTGAACCAGTGGATCGATTAACTCATTTGGAATTTTATTTCGTTCGATATATTGATTAATTTCCTCTTGGTGATCACTGTAATATGTTAAAGCACCAAACACCTGAACCAGTGTCAGATGAGGCATTCCTATGGTAATTTCTTCGGGAGTAACTCCCATACGCCACGTTTCAACAACCGCCCTCACAGGAGTCCGAGTCCCCTTAATGATGGGTTCATTATTGAGAATCTGGTCATCTCGAACAACGTACAGGTAATCAGTAACCTGAACCATAAACACAAAAGAAACCGTACTATTTTCCTCTTCAATTATAGGTTGTATTACAAGGCAAATGATGTAAGAGTAAAAAATCTCTACCTGTCAGGAGGGTTAGAATCAATGTATTGCTTGCGTTTTCCCCTTACGTTGACACTAATAAGTGCGCCCCTACAATCCTCACCTCGCACTGTGACAGTTGGCGTATTGATTCGGTAATGTCTCTTGAGGCACAGCCGCCACTAATTCAACCTCTCCTTGTTCATTTTTTACCCAACCCGTCGCTTCCACAAGATACCGCCCTTCGCTAGTCGATTCTCCCGGATTGGGGACAGACTCTTGGGCTTGAGGCTCATTATCGATTGCAGTTGCGGCAAAATCACGCACATCAGATAACAGGGTTTGACCGCGAATCGGTGCCGTTGGATCACTCGGTACCCCTCCTCGCCCGGTAATCGTAAACACATTCCCCTCAGCCGCCGCACAGGTTTTCACCACTTGGTTACTGGTATCGGCAAGTTGATCGGGTAATTTGATTAGCCCTGATTCGGGATCAATCTCTGGACTACTGAGCGAGAATGTACCATCAACACCTAAATCAGAAGTCACAGTAATATCATTGGTCATGACCTCCCGTGGGTTGGTTAAGTCCCGAAGCTCAATAAAAAAGAGTGTATTCGTCGCAATACTAATATTACCTCCGTCACCCTGGAAGGCATTAGCCGTAATATCGCTATTTTGTCCAGGAATAGCCACAACAAATGGGGTCGCGATCTGAATATTTCCCCCATTACCGAAACCACTCTCTATCCCGGCTGTAGCTGAAATTAAGCTCCCTCCGCGCAAGATTATAATATCGTCTAAGGATAGAGCAATATTCCCGCCATCATCACTGGCAGCTTCTGCCGAAATCCGACCATTATCCAGAATTAAGCGACCGCCTTGAAGCTGAATACTACCCCCTGTACCTGTGCCTTCGCTATCGACAGAAATTGCCCCACCATCGCGAATTTGAACCAATTCTGGATCAATGAAGATACTGCCACTATTTCCCGTAGACTCTGAAGTTGTACTGGAAAAGATGCCTGTATCTTCACCCATAATATTAATCACGTTATCCACGTTGATAACCGTGTTCCCGGCATCACCTGTTCCGGCTGTATCGGTGCTAATTTGCGCTCCATCTTTCAAGATCAGAGCGTTTCCAGTAACCTGAATTAAACCACCATCTCCTGATGAACCTTCGGCAGCATTAGAAAACAATCCAGTATCCTCACCGGAAATGAAAATTGAGTTGGCATCAATTTCGATTTTGCCAGCATTTCCACTGCCTTCCGTCAAGGCTTCTAACTGTGCGCCGTTAGTGACAGATAGAGATGGGGTATTAATGGCTAAACTGCCGCCCTCTCCCGTCGCTCCACTCAATGTACCCACAAATGCGCCACTGGGAGAAAACGGTTCACCCGGATTTCCATCAAAGACAACAGATTCTGAAGCATTAATCACTATTTCACCGGCATCGCCTGTCTTTCCCTGACCCGTACTAGCACTAATACCTGCCCCATTCGTAACGGAAAGACGACGGGTGTTAATTTCAATCTGACCGCCGTTACCTCCACCTGGACTTGCACCAAAACCTGAAACTTCACTAGCAATGGCGGTGACACTAGGAATAGGTTCTGGTACACCAGGGATAGAGCGTAAAATTGCGCCGTCAACTACAATATCATCGGCGTTAATTTCTACATCTCCGGCATCACCCGTGCCTATGGTTGTGGTTCTAATTTGAGTACCCCTGAGTAGTGAAATAGAATTGGCATTAATGGTCACCTTGCCACCATCTCCCGTCGCCTCGGTTATGGATAATACCGACGGAGTTGCACCTTCTGCTATTAAGGTATCGGTATTAATCTCTACATCTCCGGCATCCCCTTCCATCCCACTCACCGAGCGACTACCAATTTGAGAGTCTTTCAACTCAATGGAATCGGCATTAACGATAACTTTCCCACCATCACCACCGCGAGTGACATTAACTAATATGGCATTATTAGCTGTCAAAGAATCAGCGGTAATGATTAGTTTCCCCCCAGTTCCTGCTGCATCTTGACGCAAATTACTTTGCACAAAATTACTCAAGAAAATAGAAGGGGCTTCTAAAATAACATCGCCGCCTTGACCATCACCGTATCCCGCACTTTCAATGAATGAAGCCTCGCTAGGCGCTTCCTCTTGAATAATGGCAGATTGGCTTTTCAGTGTAATGCTACCCCCAGCGGAACCCTCGGAAAAAATTTGAGAGCCATTTGGCATAAAAATATCCCCATTGGCGAGTAGGGTAATATCGCCACCAGGATTAGCAAAGGTAAACGTTGACAAATCAAAGCCAGAGGTGTCAAGCGTGCTGGGGGTAGTAATTTTTCCCCTTGAATCAATCACCACCTTCCCACCTCCATCAGGACCAAGGGGAGTACGAATGCGTGAGTCAACCGTAATGTCACCAGAGAGATTGGGGTTAGGTTGATACTGGTTGGTTAAAAAGACCAGTCCACCAAAATTGAAAATTTGATCAATGGTGATATCTGCACTTGTACCTGTTCCTGTGGTGTTCAGGGCAGGTGTAAATCCAGTTGTATCACCTGTATTGCCCTGTGGGTTAAATGCGGTTGTTCCTGCCCGAATATCTACCGTGGGTGTCTCACTTCCATCCACATCTATAGTTGTTCCATCGGAGAGGACAACGGTTTCCTGAATCGAATTGGCGGTGGTATCCGTTCCATTAACCGTAATGCTATCTGCCGTTACACTACCCCCGGCAAAAATATGTAAGGAAGCCCCGGTATAACTGCCAAAATTGACATCCCCACTGGCTCGAATAACCGGATCATCACTACTGGATAAATCCCCAGGATTTCCATTCGTCTGTTCAATCCAAAAATTACCGCCACTGAAGAAGTGAGCATTCCCGCCAATGGCATTGGCAGAACGGAACACCATATCTCCACCAGAAAAGAAACCACTGGCGGAATGGTTTAGGGCAAAAACATCAACTTTATTCCCTTGAATCAGCAGTTGATTCCCTGCCTGAGCAATAAACGGATGGGTAATTGTATCACGAATCTTGAGACTATCAGTTCCTTGAACGGTTAAGTCTTCTCCTGCGTTTAACTGACCCTCTAGGTCGATACTTTGACCAACGAACGTCAAGTTCTGTCCAACGAATAAATTGCCCCGATTATAAATCACACCTTGGGCAGGTAGCCCTGTTTGTAAACCAGGACTAATATTGAGAGTGAGTAGTGGTGGTGTATCAGGATTTTCCGTGCTGAACTGATACCCATTATCTAATAAAAGACTTTCGTTTGTTCCGGCAAAAAACGAACCGGAGATATCCAGTTGGGCATCTTGACCAAACAGTATGCCATTGGGATTAATCAAGTACAGGTTCGCATTCCCTAATACACCTAATGTACCGAAAATACTAGACGATTGAGTTCCCGTCACTCGTCCCAGGATAGCCTCAATTCCCGCAGGATTGGCAAAATAGACCTTTTGCAGAGTATCAACGTTTAAATCTTGGAAGCTATGAAAGAGACTACTGCCTCGTATGGCTCCCCCATCAATGCGATCAATTACACCTTTGATGCTGTTAACATTGGGCGTAACAATTGACCCTTCACTGCCCAAACTATTATCAGGAACAATCTGTGCAACTACACCTGGAGTCAAACCCAGTATACAAGCGATCGCGCTCAGTCCTGTCCAGATTCCTATCCGTTGATAAAACAGCATATCTAGCCTCTGTTGGTTTATTGCCTTGATTGTACGGAATAGCAGATCATAATTATATATCTCAATTGCGTCACGTAAACCTTCACGTAGGGGCGCAAGGCTTGCGCCCCTAATATCAATCATGATCTCATTCCGATGAGACTATAGGATAACGTTAGCCATATTAACTGACGTTACCCCGGTTAATTCGAGAGTCCCACCATTCAACGATGTGAGGTCAATCATCAGATTACCGTTCGTTAAACTTGCAAGAGTGTCGTTCGCATCAACGACCATATCACTATTGCTATCTAAATCTGTGACAGCAAGATCAAGTTCGCTAAAGTCCAGCTTATCAAGACTCTCAAAATCAGTAATTGTGTCATTACCAAAACTGGCACCAAAGACAAAGGTATCCTGTCCTTCTTGACCACTTAAGAGGTCATCACCTAGACCCCCGTTGACTAGATCCCCACCATTTCCACCGAGAATCGTATCGTTCCCCTTATATCCATTCAAACTATCAGCGCCATTTTGCCCATTAATGCTATCGTTAAAGTTCGTGCCAGTAATGGTATCAATTGCATTATTACCCGTAATTGTGAAAGTTGGTATAGTTCCAGTTGCCTGAAAATCTTGAAATGAAAGATTAAGATTGGCAGGACCATTTAGGGAGGTAAACGTTACACCAGTAACATTTGCGTCAACCTTAAACTCCTGAACGAACCAGTTTGCATCAAAATCAAACCCACTCAGTTCTTGCAATCTCGTTTGCACTAAGCCATCGCCACTGGTATCTTGCAGCGTGACTTCTACCCCAGTCGGATCAGTGAAATTAAATGAGTCTAGAGCCGTTTGCAAATCAACAAATGAACTCACCAATACACCATTCGGATCAAAGTAGTCTACACCAGCATCGGTGACAACCAAACTCACCGTCTGATCACTAATTGGCGAAAATTCCCCTGCCTCAAAATTGAGTTCTTGGGACTCTGTACCGTTATCAAACGTAAATGAGCCACCGTTATAGTTATCGCGACGATAAACCCCGTCTTGAATAAACTGGTAAAGTGCATCAATGACCGCTTGTTCGTCTGTCGTATTGCTTAAATCACCATCCGCAGACAGAGCCGTCCAATCTGCCAAATCAGCTAAGTAGGCTGTGTCGTTAATTTTACCCCACGACCCGAAAAACTCAGCTATGCCAGTTTCTCCCGGCGGCAAAAATTCTGAGTGATTATTGTAGGGATACGTACTGCCACCACCATCGGGATCAGGATTCATGAAAAAGGAAACTGGATTACCGCTGGGATCAGTTAAATTCTCAACCGACAGCATCCGGAAGTCTTGGTTGTTATTTAACGCTCCTTGAATGTCATAGGTGGAAACATCCAATCGACCCGTGGCTTTGATTGAGCCGGGAATCACGGCGTTTTGATTCACGGAAACAACTTCCGCATCGCTGGTGATATTCAGATAGCCAAAGTTAGCGATGTCTTGATTAAGAGTTTTGGTGACATTGAGATTGAAGAACAATGTTCCATCAAAACTGGTCTGATAATATTCAGGCAGTGCTGTATTGACATCTCCTGTGGTGGGATCTGAAGTCCCCAGAGTTCCTGAAAAATTGACCCGTTTAACATAATCATCACTGACTTTTGCATTAACGGTAATCGTTTTCGATTGACCCGCCGCAATCGTATCAAACAAAACCTCAATGGTTTGAGCATTATTGTCTCCTGCACCAGAAACATCTAAGTTTGTGCCACCGTCTGTGTCAAGACTCTGCACATTTAAACCAACTGGTAATACAGCGGTCAAATCATCATGAATCAGGACATCAGTCGCATCAGCCACCCCATTATTTGCTACCGTGATGGTAAATGAGACATCTTCACCGGGAAGGGCAATAAATTGTTTAACAAAACCCGGAGTATCAATTGTTTCAGTTACACTGGTAAATTCTTTGGTTAAGTCTAGATTGACCACGGGTGCCAGCGTACTGGTATAGTCATCTTCTGTCGTATCACCATTATTCACCGTTGAATCTGGGTCAAACTGGTCAGCAGCAATGATCTCCGCTACATTGGTGTAATCAGCGGCACTAGCTGCATCCAGCACCGTTGCTGTCAGAGTTAAGGTAGCATTACTTCCCGATGCAATACTGTCAACATCCCAAATACCTGTGCCACTGTCATAGGTTCCCAAACTTGATGTGGCACTAATTAAACTAAAGCCAGAAGGAAGTAAATCCTGAATGTTTACACCTGTTGCGGTTGCTGGACCATCATTCGTTAAAGTGACTTGGAAGTCTATTTGATCACCAACCACAATTGATGTGTCAGATACCGTTTGGGTAAGGGAAAGATCAGCTTCTTCTCGATTTCCAAAGTCTACATCGATTACGTCTGTATTACTCTCGACTATATTGATAGGAGCAGGGTCAACAGTTTTTTGCACCCAACCCGTTTGCTGAACTTCGCGGATGGTATAGGTTCCAGCACTTAAATCAG